>DASTCZ010000056.1:0-16830 GCA_035710585.1 Candidatus Acidiferrales bacterium
TGAGTCACGCCGCGGCGGCGATCCGCACAAAAACAGGCGAAAACGCCTACGTTTACAGTGCAACACATTCGCACCGCCAGTACCCTTGACCCTGGGAAAAATTACTTCCTATCCTGAATCGTAAAGGGCGCGCTCCTTCGATCGTGGAGCCGCGGTCCTCTCACTCGCAAACGGGTGTGCGCAAACCCGTCTGCGCGTACCGGCTGCGCCTGAATTGATAACGCACGAAAACACGCTTGCCATGGCGCTCGTGATCAGCACTTCGCTGATCGCGATGCTCTTCATTTTTACCTACCTCTCGAAACGCCAGCTCTACCTGCTTCTGTGGGCCATCGGATGGGGACTGCTCGCGTTGCACTATGCGTGCCCGGCAATAGTGTCGTGGTCTTCGAACGTTCCCTGGCAGACGGCAGTGGACACGTGGCTCTTCTCCGCATCGCTGCTCGTTTTCCTGCTCAGCGCGAGGATTTATATTCGCGTAGAGCCCTGGGTGAATAGGATCGGCGCCGCCGCGCTCGTTTTCGCGGCTTGGGCGGTAGCCTTCTCGATGGGGTACATCGCAGTTTCGCCGATCTTCGGTGATGTCGCTGTGCTTGGCGTGACGGCGCAGCTTTTCTGGCGCGAAAGCCGCAAGGAGGAAACGCAAGCCGATTTCGGCCTCACCGTCGCGTTTGCAGCGTGGGCTGCCACCGGACTGGCGGGTGAATTCGCGAAGCGCTTCGGCGAGCCGGTCCAGCGATCAATCACAGCGCTTTCGATCGCTCCTCTTGTCTGCATTGCCGTGTTGATGGGCATGGCGCTCTACGGCGAAGAGAAGCGCCGCATCGAGCGCAACATGCTCGCGCTTTCAAACGTCAATCTAACAACGTCGGGCTTGGTTGGTACCGACGTGCAGAAGATGCTCGCGCAGGCGCTTGAGCGAGTACTGAACGTCGTACGGATGCCGCGCGGGGCTTTGTTCCTTCACCACGGAACCACCAGCGGGCCCACCAGCATCGTTGCGGAAGGACTGAGCGATGAATTCTGCAGCGCAGCCCATCAGGAGGGACTCGACGATCATCTCGTCAATCTTGTCGCCCGTCTTGGCGGACTAGCGGTCTTTAGCGATCTCAATCAGGCCTCCGATTGGACCACGCTCGATAAGGAAGCGGGTTTTCAGCGGTTCCGCGAACTTGCGCAGAAGCACGGCCTGCGCACGGTGGCAGCCGTAAGTCTCCAGGCCAAGGAGCGGAACTTCGGTGTGTTGGTTCTCGGCACCGATGACAGCCGCAAATTCACATCGGCGGAATTGCGTCTTCTGCTTGCGCTCGGCCACCAGATGGGCATGGCGGTCGAAAACAGCTATCTGATCCAGCAGACCGCGCGGCGCAGCGAAGAGCTTCATGCGCTGAACGAAATCGGGCGCATTCTCAGCTCGACGCTCGATTCAGACGCGATCATCACCAAAATCCACGAGGAGATGTCGCGTCTTCTCGATATCGACAATCTCTACATCGCTTATCTCGACGGAGAGTCAAACCAGCTCACCTTCGAGCTCGAGGTCCGCGATGGCGAGCGCTTTCCGAAGCGCTCTCGCGCCGCCGGGAATCATCTTTCGGAATACGTGATCCGTTCGCGGCAGCCGTTGCTGATCCCTTCTGACTTCACTGAGTCAGTAAAGCGGCTGGGTGTCGAACCGATTCAACAGCGAGGAAGCTTCTGCGGAGTGCCCCTGACGCGCGGCGATAAGGCCTTCGGGCTACTCGCGGCCCACGCAAATCGTGAACACGCATTCGACGAAGGCCATCTCGAGCTCATGCGTGTGCTCGCCAGCGAGGCTGTGATTGCCCTCGAAAACGCACGCCTTTTCAAGGCTGAGGAAGCAAAGGCGCGGCATCTCGCCCTACTCAACAGCATTTCGCGAAATGCGATCGCCACATTCAACGTTGAGGAAATGATCGCGCGCATAATTTCGGAGCTTGGCCGCGGATTGACCTACGACCACGTGGGTATCGGCGTCCTCGACTACGAGTCCAAGGAAATTGTCATTCAGGCCGAAGCAGGGGCGCGAAAGCACGCCATCGGCCGCAAGATTGAACTTGGCGAAGGCCTGCTTGGAAGAGTCGCACGAAGCGGCGAAGCCGCGTTCGTCCGTGACTACCGCGCGGAAGCGTCAGCCGGCAGCCCCGTACTCGAGGGGTCCGTCTCTGCCGCCGCGCTTCCAATCTTTTATGCCGAGCAGCTCTACGGCGTGCTTTACGTCGAATCGTCAGAACTTCGCGCCTTCACTTCAGAGGATTTACAGTTGCTCGGGACTCTCGCCGACTTGATTTCGAGCGCTGTCCACAACGCGATCTCCTACCAGCGCGCCCAGGAACAGGCAATGACCGATGGACTCACCGGAATTCGCACCCATCGGTTTTTTATGGAAACGCTCAACGCCGAGTGGAAGCGCTCGACGCGCGCCGGGCGACCATTCTCCATCGTTCTCATCGACCTCGATCGCTTCAAGTTCGTCAACGATTTCTACGGCCACCTGGAAGGAGATGTCGTTCTACAGCGCGTCGCGCAGATTCTCGAGCAGACCTGCCGGCGGTCGGACGTCGTTGCGAGATACGGCGGAGACGAATTCGTCGTCCTCATGCCGGAAACGAATATCGAACAGGCCCGCCAGCTGGCTGGGAAGCTTCGCCAGATCGTGGCCTCCGATGACCTGCTTCGCGAAAAGAATATTGGCGGAAGCTTCGGCGTCGCGAGCTTCCCGATCCACGGCTCCACTCCGCAGGAGCTGATCCAGCTCGCCGACTCTTCGATGTACCTGTCGAAGCGCCAGGGCGGAAACGCGGTTTCATCCGCCGAACACTTTGATCCGAACGAAGCCAAGAAATGGAAGAAGGGCGTTCTTGAAACATATCTCGGCGTAGCTTTGCGCAAGCCTTTCAAAACCGGCCCGGATGCGTTTGAGGACATTTACGGCCGCCTGCAACAATTCGGCCGCTCCAATTCCGCTACTGAAAACGGCAGCAAAGGAACTGCGGCCGTCGCCGGGCCGCTGCCCGCCGCGGTCACTGAAACGCTCACCTCGCTCGTGAAGGCGATCGACGACAAGGATTCGCACACCGTCAACCATTCGCAGCGCGTTTCGAACTATGCGGCGCAGATCGCGCAGGAAATCGGCCTATCCGCGGCTGATGTGGAAGAGATTCGTTTTGGCGCCCTGCTCCACGATATCGGCAAGATCGGAGTTTCCGAATTCGTCCTGCAAAAAAATGGAACGCTCAGTCCTGAGGAATGGGACGAGATGCAGAAACACATCCAGTTCGGCGCGCAGCTGCTTGAACCCTTTCCAGCAGCAGCGAAGCTTCGCGAAATGGTTTTGCACCATCACGAATTTTTCGATGGCTCTGGCTATCCCGACGGGCTAGCCGGCGAGGAGATTCCGATTGGCGGGCGAATCATTGCGCTCGCCGATGCGTTCGACACGATCACGACCGAGCGCTCCTACAAGCGCGCGCGCCCGGCCGAACAGGCCATTGCGGAACTGGAGCGCTGCGCCGGCACTCAATTCGATCCGAAATTGGTTGGCGCTCTCGTGCAAATGTTGCGCCGCAAGCCGAGACCGGGGCTTCAACAATCTCCTGCGCCGGCAGTTGTCGGCAGTTCTTCGCGGTCATAATCCCTGCTGCCTCGAGCATCGTGTTCCGATGCGGGAATGCTCGTGCTCTCGCCTCAATTCAATTCCCACGCACGATTTGCTACGCTGCTTGTGCATTTTTCGGAGGGCGCATGCAAGTTGCGAAGGTGAATTGGACAGGCGCGGAAAAATTTCTTTCCGTCACTCCTTCAGGCCATGCCGTGGCTTTTGATTCGGACCGCAAGTCGAATACGGCTCCCGGGCCCATGGAAATGTTGCTCGCGGCTCTGGGAACGTGTACCGCGACGGATGTGGTCATCATTTTGAAGAAAAAGCGGCTGAAGCTGGAATCTCTGGAAATCGAAGTCAGCGGCGAGCGCGCGAAGGATCCCCCTCAGGTTTGGACGAAATTGGAGCTGGTTTATAAGCTGCGCGGCGACCTGGATGAAAAAGCGGTCAAAGATGCAATTAAACTGAGCGAGGAAAAGTATTGTTCTGTGTCTGCCATGCTGAAAAAAACCGCTTCAATCCACTTCCGCTACGAAATCGCAAAATAGAATACGCAAGCTCGCGATGTCGCTTCAAAATCGCGCTCGTGCTGCCAACACTAATGCCTGGCGCCGGCTTCTTCCGCCACGACCGGCAGATTCTGGGCACGCCACGCTTCATAGCCGCCGATCACGTTTACAGCTGACCGGAATCCGGCGCGCTCCAGCAGGCTTGCCGCGATGCCGCTTCGATAACCGCCTTGACAGTGCACGGCTACAGGCTGTGCGCGATCAAGATCTTTGAGCGCGGCGGGCAAACCATTCAGTTCGGGCGAGGCAAGCACGGCGAGTTGCGCCAGAGGAGCAAGCCGCGCATTTACCAGATGCCCGGAATTCCATTCCGCGGCACGGCGCACGTCGATAACGGGAATTTGCAGCCCCGCGTTCAATTCGCGATGCAATTCACCGGCGCTCACCTGTGCCGTCTGCGAAATCGGCCGCCCGCTTCGCTGCCAGGCCTCGATTCCTCCATCCAAATAGCCTTCGACCCTTTCGATGCCGACGCGCGCCAGCCGCAAGCGAGATTCGTCTAATCTTTCCGCGTCTTCCGCCAGCAGCACGATCGGGGTATCGAGCCCGATCAGAGTCCCAGCCCACGATGCGTACTGGCCGCTCAATCCGATATGGATCGATCCGGGGATGTGGGCGGCGGCAAAGTCGGTCCACGGCCGCGTGTCAAGCAAAACCGCCCTTGCATTGGAGCCGCTCGTGATCTGTTGCACCTTCTCTGGTGTGAAAGCGGATAAAGGAGCCAGCTCCCGAATCTCCTCGGCGCCGGCGCGATTGATTTCGGCATCGCGGCCGAAATACCCGGGGCGGTCCGGCAACTCTGCCGTGAGCATCTTCACGAACGCTTCGCGAGACATCGGCTGCAGCGCGTAATTGAATTGCTTCTCTTTGCCGATTGTGGAGCTTCGTTCGCTGCTGATATTGCGTCCGCAAAGGGACCCGGCGCCGTGCGCGGGGAAGACTTGCGTGTCATCCGGCAGCGTCATGATCTTTTTCCGTAAGCTGTCATAGAGCATGCCCGCGAGCTGCTGCGCGCTGAATTCCGGCGAAAGGTCCGGCCGGCCCACATCTCCGATAAAAAGCGTGTCGCCTGTAAGTACGGCCCACGGCCGGTCGCTTTGGGACCGATCGGTGAGCAAGATGCACATGCTCTCCGGCGTATGGCCCGGTGTCGCCAGAAAATCCAGGCGAGAGCTGCCTAACTCAATCGAATCTCCATCGCGGAGAGCGCGGTGCGGGAACTTGGCACGCGCCGCCTCGCTCATGCAGATCGTCGCGCCCGTCCTTGCGGCGAGCTCGTGATGTCCGGAAACAAAGTCCGCGTGTAGATGGGTCTCCAGCACATAGGCGATCCGGAGGTTCTGCTGGCGAGCTTCTTCTATATAGATGTCGATGTCGCGCTGCGGATCGACGACCGCGGCGACGCCCTCAGAGCCCACCATATAGGACGCATGCGCCAAACAGCTCAGATAGAAGGATTGGAAGTACATTTTGGAAATTCTACCAAATGGAGTCGCGCCTGAGCAGGCTTTATGGTGCGGGAGCGGTACAGGTGTACAGGCTCCCTTGGATCGTCGTTCCTCTGAAGGGATTTCCGCTCAGTGAACTGGATCGAGGTCAGGCGCTTTGCTCGCAGCACCCACGGATTCTTCGGATGGGACAAACGCCCTGACCGCCTGCTCGAGCTCGCGTGAAGTCGCGGCATTCTCAGGGTAGCTAACCGAATGGAGTTTGCAGGTAAACCGGTTGGCCGCACCGGCGGCGTCTGAAAGTCCGTCGGACACCCGACCGGAGATTTTCTGCGCAAGCGCAGGATTGACTCCCGGAAGTATGACCGCAAACGCAGTGGGACCCAGCAGGTACATGGAATCCTGTTTGCGGAGTTTTCGGGCGATCGCCTTGGCAGCATCGCCTACAGCGGAAGTCAGGAGCGAAGGCGAAGATTCCCCGGGAATCCGGACTGAGACGATTAGGACGGATAGAGGTTCCGAAACCGTCATGGCCCGGCGATGTTCCATCGGAAGGCGGTCCTGGAAGGAGCGAAGGTCGGCCATTGTCGAAAGCAAGGCTTCGCTGGCGGAGCGCTGCGCTTCCGCCATACGTTCGCGGGTGCCCGTAATTCGGCGGCGGAGACGGCGGATCGTCATCTGTTGATTCCAGAGGTAGGCAGTAAGAAGAACGCTCAGGACGCAGAACCCCAGGAATGCGGCACGGAGATTTCGGTACGCGGGCTGGTCTTGCTGCGAGAACACCACCGGATACATAAACATGGCTGTGCCGATGGCTAGGATGCTGACGGCCACGCAAGCCAGGATGCTCAATTGGAGTTCGCGGCGTTCGAGGTCGTTCGTGCTGAGGCGATCGTCATTCATTACAGTTTTTCTCCCGAGTGAACAAGGGCGAGCCGCCGGAAAAACTGTCGGCGGCCAAGTGGGCGAATGAAAGCGGTTGAAGCTTCGGCTAAATACTCGCGAAAGAGAGCGGGAGTTCGCTCCGGAGATATTTCGAGAGCCGCGTGCGCCCGGCCAAGATCGATATCGATGGCCATCGCGCCCGATGCCCCGACGAAAAGAACGGGGGCGGTGATCAGCAGCCTGCCCTCAAGCGGAGTCAGACGTAGCGGAAGCGGCGCCGAAAACGAAAGCGTGGAACCGGAAAACGCCAGAGCAAGTGTGAACGTCTCGCCCGCATTGATTTGTGAAAACACTTTTACGAACTTCAGGCGCGCTTCACCATGCGTACTGCGCACGTTGATCGGGACGGAAATCTCTAGCGCCGGTTCGACTGGACCGTCGCCCAGAGAAATGCATTTTTCGGCGAGATTCAAAAAACGCTCAAGCTGAACCTGCTGCTTCACATCGAACTCTGCGGTCCGGGACATCGCAGAATTCCTCCGACGGATGACCCCAATAAGCTCCAGTTCTGCAACCTTGGGAACTCCCGGCGCCAGGTGTTCCTTCCCACACATGGCGCCGGAAGTAACCCGTTCGGGGCGACCGAAGCCAGCGGGAGCGCTCGCGCAATGACGCACACTGCGCCCGAAAAGAAACTCTCGAAAAGCCGCCGGCGGAATCAGTGTGCCGAATACCAGCCCGGGAGATTCAAAGGAACTTGGTTTGCTCGGTATTCCGAGCGGCGCGCGTGTAGGCTCCGAACGAGTTCGCGCGATTCATAAGCTGGAAGCGCTTCACCAATACAAACCCTTGGAGGGGAAAATGCAGAACAAGAGGACTGTGTGCGTATGGATTCTCGCGGTTGCATTTATGGTGGTACCGGTGTTCGCAGGTGCATCAATACACGCTGGAAGCAGCATTCAGACTGCCGATGGAGGAGCGCCGGTGCCTCCGCCGCCCGGCTCTGGCAGCACGTTCGTCCTGTCACCGACTGCGTTGATGGATGGTGGAGCGCCCGTTCCGCCGCCGCCCGGATCCGGATCAATCGCATAACTCACTTGGGGTCCCAATTGCGAAGGGGAGATTTCGGTCGGAAATCTCCTCTTCGCATTTTTCGTGTTAGCATTTCGTAACTGTGAATAGCCCTGTCTTAACCCAGATTATCTGGTGGTTGACGAATGTGGTCCAGGCGCTGCTGCTGATCCGGGCGGCGCGCGGGCGATTCTTGACGAAGTATCCTGTCTTTTACACTTACCTCGCATACGTCTTGGTCGAATCGCTATTCCGATTGTATTTTTTCTATTTTCGCTTCGATCTTTATCCAACCGCGTATTGGTCGTCGCAGTTCGTGAGCGTGTCGATCGGCTACTGCGTTGTGTGGGAGATATTCCGACAGGCGCTTGCCAGGTATCCGGGCGCAGCGCGTCTGGCGCGGGCTTGTCTGGTCGTGATTCTCGTTCTTGTCCTGACAAAGGGTGCGCTAAATACCGTGGCGGGAACGATGAACTGGCAGGCCAAATATGCGGCGGACCTCGAAGAGTATTTTCGCGTCGTACAGGCGGCGCTGCTGGTGACGATCGCGGGCATGGTGGCGTATTACGCGATTCCGCTGGGGCGAAACGTGAAAGGCATGCTGGTGGGATACGGCTCTTTCATCGGGCTATCGATCGTTTTTCTGGCGTTACACAAATACCTTGGAAGCCGGATCCAGCCGATATTCCAGCATTCGAGCTGGATCTCGTACTCGCCGGCTTTGACGATTTGGTGCGCCACGCTTTGGTCGTATCACCCCAATCCGGTTCCAGTCCGGTTTTCACACACGGATGACGACTATCAAAACAGGAGCCGCGAGACTTCCCGATTGTTAGGCGCGACGCGCTCGAGCCTCGGGCGGGTGGTGCGTCCGTGACGTATCTTGTTATAGGGATTGCTATAGGCATTTTCAGTATAGTATCGTTGGCGCTGTGGACGCGACGCAGCGGAGAGGCGATGACCCTTAACGGCGAAACCGCGATCCTCCATTCGCTGGGAGACGTCCTGCCCGCCAACCGCGCGACCATCGCCAACATATTTAAGAAACATGATCTGGAATTCGTCGGGAAAGCTGCGCCGGAATTACGTGATGCGTTTTTGCGCGAGCGGAAGCGCTTAGCTTTGCTCTGGATTCTCCAGACGCGCAGGCGGGCAACCCGGTTGATGCAGATTCACCGTATGGCTGTTCGCGAGCACCCCGAGCTTCAAGTGGAAATGGAACTGAAGCTTGCAGCGAGCTATTGGCAATTGTTGTGCTTGTGCGGATTACTACAACTCGTCATCAGCGCGCGCGGACCCTTCGAGACCCAGAGAATGACGCGGTTTGTGACGGAATCGGCGAGCGAATTTTGGGCAGCCTCAGATCGAATACTTACCGGGCTAAAAGGCGGATTACCGCGCCGGGAGTGGCGGTATCTGAACCAATAGGCCGCGTAACCCCCTGCGCGGCGCAGTGAGAGACGAACATGCCTTCAGGTGATCCAGCAGCTTTGCGCAAAGCGAAAGAGGACATCTTTCAGCGAACGCTCGCGGATGTAGGTGACGACTTTGGCCGGCTGATTTGCCTGGCGTCCACGCGAGATTACAACACCGGCCAGTATCACCATGCGGGGCTCGCGGCCGCCTTTTCCGACGAGGTCGCGTGCCAGGCGCTGGCCGAGTGCCACCGCGATGTCTTCGACTCATTGCTCCATGCTCCGATGGAGGAGCTGGTGCAGCAGCTTGAGAACTACCTGCGCTCGACGGGAGCATCGCCCGTGGCGGTGCTCGAGTCATGGTCGGACTTGCAGCCTTATCGCGTGGTGGTGCCGGCGGACTGCGAAAAGCTCTCCGCGGAGCTGTTTTTCTCCAACGTTAAGATCGCCGTGGCAATCTTGCGGAATCGTCGCGCCCGGAATTCTGCGAATCCACAATCCGCATGGCAACCGCAGTCACTCGGCCGATAACCTCCGCCTCGGTCGCGTATTCGTACTGACGGATACGGCACGGCGAAAGCGGGTGAGGGATCAAAGTCAACTGGTTGTCGTGCAATTCGCACCATGAACAGGCACAGCCGTCGCGCAATTCAACGAAATAGATAGGACGGTCATATTCCGTGCGCCATTGGAATGGTTGCACGCGATTCAGGCGTTGATCGATCTGTACGAACGAACCGGGGCGCAATAGCGGATAGAGCGTGAAGTCCTTCAGTCCGATGTAGCCATATTGCCCATGCCGGATATCGAGGTGTTGAATCAGCGCAATCGGTATCTCACCCCAAACTTCCACCATACGAGAAAGAAGGCTGGTTTTGTCAACGCTGAACGAGCGGTCAAAGTGGACCGGGAAGGTGACCGCCCGTTGATTGTCGTAAATCTCTACGCTGGCTAGGTGCGTCTTCTCGAGATTGGTATCGAGCTGATAGCGCGAAAGCCGGTCCAGATCTACGCCGAGAAGATTCAAGAGCGCGGAAAACTTGACACGGTAAATTATTGCCAGGCTGTAGAGCTTAAAAATGCTCGGCACAGACGACTGCGTGTTCTCGATCTGGCTCAGCCAAGCGTTGGAAACGTAGAACTCGTCGTTTCCCTCAGATTCCGAGATTTTCCGGCTTTGCTCCTCCACTTCGCGGGTAGTGATGCTGAGGCGAAGACGGATCGCTTTCAGTTGTTCGCCCGGGCGCACGTAGCTCATCTCACCTGAAATGCCGCTTCTATTTTACTGATAGTACTCTTTGCTTGCAAAACCGAGCAGAAACCGAAATGATAGGTATACAATCAAATCAGCGTGTTGGGGAGTTCGTCCGATGGGTTCCGGCTCTAGGGGAATTTCCCGCCTTGCCGGCGGGTGTTCGCTGAGCTTTCTTCTGCCGATTATTGCCGCTGGCCAAGCGCCGGCGCGGACGCAGAAGTTACCTCAGCACCACGAGACTACTGAGCAAACTAACCAGCGCATTCGCGAGATGGCTACGGATTCGCGCGCGCCTCTCGGCGACTTTCGCGTGGGCAGCGGCGACGTCCTGATGATTGAAGTGTTCGACGTGCCCGAGCTCTCGCGCGAAGTACGCGTGAGCGACGCCGGGTTCATTTCTCTCCCTTTGCTTCCAGTCCGCATTCAAGTCAACGGGCTCACTAACGCGCAAGTCGAGGAAAAAATCGCCGAACTCCTCCAGGCAAACGGATTGGTGTCTCATCCTGAGGTGAGCGTCTCTATCAAGGAGCAACACAGCCAGCCGATTACTGTCGTCGGAGCCGTGAGGACTCCTCAAGTTCTTCAAGCAAATCGACCTATCCGGTTGCTGGAAGCGCTGTCTGATGCCGGGGGCATCGCGGACGATGCCGGAAATACGGTTCTTCTTACGCGGCAAGTAAAGAAGCAGCCGACGAGCGCCGCGTCCCCGGAACCGCAAGCCGACGGTGCGCCAAATTCAAACGCCGTAGCGCCGCAGTCGGCCGGAGACGCGCCATCCGACACCACCCTGCAATCCGAGACAACTTCGATCAACTTGTTCGACCTCCTTGACCGCGACGACCCCAAGGCGAATGTGCCGCTGCAGGCAGGAGACGTCGTTGCGGTGCCACGCGCGGGAATTGTGTACGTCGTCGGTGCGGTCAACCATCCCGGCGGTTTCGTCCTTCAGGCGGATGGAAACCGGATGACGTCTTTAAAGGCGGTTGCGCTGGCTCAAGGTACTGCGCCAACGGCGAAGCTGGGCGATGCCGTGATTTTGCGGAAAGACCTGGCGACAGGAACAACCCGCGAGATACCGGTCAACCTGAAACGGGTGATGCAGCGTAAGGATGAGGACGCCGCGCTGCAGCCGAACGACGTGTTTTTTGTGCCAGACAGCGCGGGCAAACGGATGCTCCACACGATGGGAACGGCCGCGCTTTCCATGACGACGGGTGTCGCCATCATACGCGCAGGATCCTTGTAGACGCACGGCGGGAGAGTAAATGCAAGACGCAGAGATCGTTCCGCGGGGTAGCGCTGCGCATCAGGCCATCGAGTTGGCCGATGCGCCGCAGCTCGCCGCATGGAGCCTGCCCGCGCGCGAACCGCATCTCCGCGACTACTGGCGGACGGTCCGCAAACATCAGTGGCTGATCCTTACATTTCTCGTGCTGGTCGTGACCCTGGTAACGATCGCCACCTTCAAGATGAGGCCGGTGTACGTAGCTTCCGCGCGGCTGGAAGTGGATCACGAAACGCCAAACGTCCTGCCCTTTCAGAATTCGCCGCAGTACGACGTTTACGAAGACCTGGAAAACTACATCGAAACGCAGGACCGCGTGTTGCAGAGCGAGACTCTCGCGCTTGAGACGATCCGCTCAGCCGGTTTAGCGGCCAATCCGGAATTCGGCGGCAATGCCGGCCAGCAGATCACGATTCCTTCGATCGAACCCGGACAGCCGCCGATGGAGCGGCCTGCAATTCTGGGAGCGTTTTTGGGTGCGCTCAAAGTGAAGCGCGTTCCCAATAGCCGCCTTGTCGATGTCACCTTCGAATCCACCGATCGGAAGCTCGCCGCTCGAGTCCTGAATGAGCATTTGCGAAACTACATTGAGGACAGCTTCCGGAGCCGCTACGAGCAAACGACGCAAGCATCCGACTGGCTGCAGAAGCAGCTTGATACCTACAAGATTCAGGTCGAAAAATCCGAGGATGCCCGGCTCCAATACGAGCGCGATAACCAGATTTGGGAAATCGACGAGAAACAGAACATTACGACTCAGAAGCTTTCCGACCTGAACAAGGAATTGACGGACGCACAAGCCGACCGCATGAAGAAAGAGGCGGACTTCAAGCTGGCGCAAGGCGGAAATGTCGACGCGATTCCGGCGGTGCGAGACAGCACCTTGATCCAGCAGCTGACCGGCAAGCAGGCCGATCTGCAGCAACAATACGACGAGGCGCTGGCGCAAACCGGCCCCAATATGCCGCGGGTGCAGCGGCTCAACGAGCAACTCAAGAATTTGGGTCAGCTACTCGGCACGGAAAAGAAGAATGTCGTTAACCGAATAGAGCAGGAATACCGCACCGCGGTACAGCGCGAACAACTTCTTACGCAAGCGCTCGACCGCCAGAAGACCGAATCGAATGAGATGGGCGAGAAGCTCGTCCAGTACAACATTTTGAAAAAGGACGCCGAGGCGAATAAGCAGTTGTACGACGGCCTGCTCCAAAAGTTGAAGGAAGCGAGCATCTCCGCGGGGTTGCGCTCATCGAATGTCCGCGTCGTCGATCCGGCACTCGTGCCCTCCTTTCCTTCCCGTCCGCAGCGAGGGCTCAACGTTCTGCTGGCGCTGGTCGTTGGATTGGTCGGCGGACTTGGACTGGCGTTTCTGCGCGAGTACATGGACAACACCATCAAAACCCCGGACGACATCGAGCTGTTGACTCGCCTGCCTTCGCTGGCGGTCGTACCTTCTTTCGCATCGACGGATGCGCGACGAAGCCGTGTCGCCCGAATGCTGAAGGGGTCAGTCACGCCATCTGTCGAGCCACGCATCGAGTTGGTGTCGTACTCCATGCCGCAGTCCCAGATTTCCGAAGCGTTCCGGTCGCTCAGGACTTCTCTGCTGCTTTCGCGCGCTGAACAACCGCCGCAGGTGATCCTAGTGACAAGCGCACTGCCGCGAGAAGGAAAAACGACTGCAGCGGTCAATTTGGCAGTCACTCTCGCCCAGTTGGGCGATAAGACGCTTCTGGTTGACGCGGACCTGCGCAAGCCGGGAATTTCTCGCGCGATGGGGCTTGCGGACAGCAATTATTCCGGCCTGAGTTCGCATCTCGCGGGAGTCTCTTCGCTCGAAATGGTGACGGTGCCGCATCCCACGATCAGCAATCTGGCCGTTGTGCCAACTGGACCCGTTCCACCGAACCCTGCCGATCTTCTCTCCTCCGAACGTTTAAAGCAGGCGATCCTGCAATTGCGCGGCGGATACAAATTTATCGTGATCGATTCCCCGCCGATCATGGCGGCAACTGACGCCGTGATCATGTCGGTGCTCGCCGACGGAGTTCTGATCGTGGTCCGCAGCGGCGAAACGCCCAAAGAAGCTTTTACCCGCATGCGCGATACGCTCGTCAGCGTGAAGAGCCGCCTGCTGGGCGTGCTGCTGAATGCAGTTGACGCGAATTCACCGGACTACTATTATTCGTATCGTTACTATCCCTATGCGTACGGCAATCCCGGGATAGCTGGCGGCGACGCGGTCCCAAAGAGTTGACGATTCATATTGAGGGAGGATTTGCGTGAGATTTCTCATCACTGGCGGAGCCGGCTTCATCGGCTCGCACTTGGCCGAACGGCTCCTCGGCCGCGGCGACGATGTCTTTATCCTCGATAATCTTTCGACTGGCAGCATGGACAATATCCGCCATCTGAAGAAATTCGACAAATTCCATTACTTCCTTGAAGGAATCGAGAATCGGCAATTGCTCGCCGAACTTGTGGACGAATCCGACGTCATTTTCCATCTCGCAGCCGCCGTCGGAGTCCGATTGATCGTGGAAAGCCCGGTCAAGACGATTGCAACGAATGTGGACGGCACCCAAATCGTTCTGCAACTGGCGAGCAAGAAAAGAAAACTGGTTTTCATCGCTTCGACGTCCGAGGTGTACGGCAAGAGCACCGACTTTCCGTTCCGCGAGGATGCCGACCTGGTTCTCGGCCCGACGACGAAAGGACGCTGGAGTTACGCCGCATCGAAAGCGCTGGACGAATTTCTGGCGCTTTCCTATTGGAAAGAGCAGCGGCTTCCGGTGGTTGTCTGCCGCTTTTTCAACACCGTCGGTCCGCGGCAGACGGGCCGCTACGGCATGGTTCTTCCCAATTTCGTTTCCCAGGCGCTGAGCGGAAAGCCGATCACTGTGTTCGGAAGCGGCGAGCAATCGCGTTGCTTTTGCGACGTGAGCGATACAGTCGAGGCTCTCTCGAGGTTGCTGCTTTCGGACGCGGCGGTCGGAGAAGTCGTGAATATCGGGACCGACCGGGAGATTTCAATAGAGGATCTAGCGCGGCTGGTGAAAGCTCGCACCGGCAGCGCTTCGCCAATCCAATTCGTGCCCTACGATCAGGCCTATGAGCCAGGATTCGAGGACATGATGCGTAGGATTCCGAGCCTCGAGAAGCTCGAGCGATTGACGGGTTTTCGTCCGGCGACGCCACTCGAAAGGATCATAGATCGCGTCGCGGACCACGCAGCGAAGAAAGTGCCGGTGGCGCCGGTGAGCCGCGTGGTTACCAGCGCGCTCTAGGCTTGTTGTCTCGCGAAAATTTTTCTGCCAAAGTCACACGGATTTCAGATTCGGGAGATCGCTGCAAACGTGGAGGCTTGCGCGCGTATTCAGCACAAGCCTTACGGGGCTCGGCGATGCGGCCCGCGCACACAGTGACTTCACTTCTCGAGGCGGCATGACGACTGAAGCGAACCGTCCATATCTATCCGTGGTGATTCCGGTTTACAACGAGCTGAACACGATTGAGGAACTTGTGAGTCGCGTACAGGCGGTAAAAATCGAAAAGGAGATCGTCATCGTCGATGACGGCTCCACCGACGGCACGCGTGATTTGCTTGCGCGGATGGCTTCTTCCGGTGGGGGAAAAGAGATGCCGCGTGTATTCCTGCAGGACCACAATCAAGGCAAGGGTGCTGCGCTCCGCCGCGGCATGAAGGAAGCGAATGGTCAAATCATTCTCATCCAGGACGCGGACCTAGAGTATGACCCCCAGGACTATGCGCAGCTGCTGGCTCCCATCCGAAAGGGGCTTGCGGATGTCGTCTATGGTTCGCGTTTTCTCGGCGGCCCTCATCGGGTTCTTTTCTATTGGCATTCCATCGGGAATGGATTGCTGACCACCGTTTCGAACATGTGCACGGATCTGAACCTCACCGACGTTTGGACTTGCTACAAGGTCTTTCGGCGCGAGGTCCTGCACAACGTGTCCATCGAAGAAAACCGATTTGGATTTGAGCCGGAGATCACCGCCAAAATTGCAAAAGGCGGATGGCGCATTTACGAGGTGCCGATATCCTACGCCGGCCGGACCTACGCCGAGGGAAAGAAAATCGGCTGGCGCGATGCTCTACCCGGCATTTGGTGCACCATCAAATACAGCTTGTTTAGTTAGCTGTGGAGACGGGATGGAAACTGGCGCGCAAACACAGGGGCGCCTCAGCGGGGAATTCGGAAATTCCGCGCGAGCCGCAAGCTGGAGCGTAAGCCTCGGCGCGCAGACCCCTCATTCCGAAGAACAACTCGCTGAATCAGCATTTCGGCGACGCTTGGTGACGCCGTTTCGGATCCTCATTCTATTATTGATCGTTTCCGTTCCGCTTCTCAATCCTTGGATTCACGGCGATGGAGTGGGGTACTACTCCTACTTGCATTCGCTGCTGATCGAACACAATTTGGATTTCACGGCCGAATGGCGCGCCGCCAATGCCACGTTTGCTCAATCTCGCACTTCGCCGACGGGCGAACTCCTTCCCAATCAGTTCACGCGCACCGGGCATGTCGATAATCACTTTGCCGTCGGTCCGGCGATTTTGTGGATGCCATTTTTAGTGCCTTTGCACGGAGCGCTTCTCGCGCTCAAGAGCATGGGCGTAGACGTAACCACCGATGGATATTCTCGCCCCTATCTGTGGACGATGGCATTCGCCACTGTTGCATATGGATTTGCGGGCCTCTCACTCAGCTTTGCGATTGCCCGTAAGTATGTCGGTGAGTCGTGGGCGCTTTGCGGCACGGCTGGAATCTGGTTTGCCAGCTCGCTTCCGGTGTACATGTATTTGAATCCTTCTTGGTCGCACGCGCACTCACTCTTCGCAGTCGCGCTTTTTCTCTGGTATTGGCTGCGGACGAGAGAGCACCGCAGCTCAGTCCAATGGATCTGGCTCGGCCTTGCGGCTGGATTAATGGTCAACGTGTATTACCTCAACGCGATCGTTCTGTTGGTGCCCGCATTCGAATCCTTGCGCAAGCTCTGGCGTGATGGTCAACAATCCGGAAGCAGTCGCAATTGGAAGGCTGTTTTGACCGGCAATTTTTTGTTTGCAGCTAGTCTCGTAGCGGCACTGCTGCCTACGCTCGTAACGCGCAAGATTATCTACGGAAGCTTTTTCAGCACTGGCTATCCCGGCGTTTCCGAATGGCGCTGGCTGCATCCCCGTTTCGCTACAATTCTCTTTTCATCCGATCATGGGCTGCTGAGCTGGACTCCGGTGATTGCGATCGCTCTCATCGG
>DASTCZ010000057.1:0-8924 GCA_035710585.1 Candidatus Acidiferrales bacterium
CGTGTAGGCGACTCCATCGTCCGCAAGCGCCTGGATCGTGTTGCTCACTTGCCCTTGGTTTGCCGCATTCGGAGTGATCTTGGGCTGAATAGGCATCAGCGCCGTAAAATTGCCGTCCGAATTCCCATACGCGATCCATCCGTCAGCCCTCTTCGCAGCAGCGGAATGGGCTACCGCGGGCGCAGGCGAAGGATTCGACTGGGTCGTATGCATAGGCGCCGATGGCGATGGAGCTGTGGATGCCGCGCTGGTCGCCGACAGCAATTCGCCGCGCTCGATCGTGAGCACGAAGGGATCTGTCTTGTAGCTGGTAATGACCCCACTGATGTTCGTGACAACTCCGGCGCGAGCGGGGGCGGACATCGACTTCGCGAGAATGAGGTGCGTGTCTGCAGTCTTTGCGTGCTTGCAGTCATCGCTCAAAGCAAGTTCGACCGTCGTCTTGGTCGAAGAAATCACCATTGCGTTTGAGATTTGCAGCGGTTCGCCATCTTTTTCCTTATCGAGCACTTCGGACCAAACCTTCTTCGCTGCAGCCTGATTTGAAGTCGAGGCGTCGCGATACTGGAGAACGAAGATTACGTCAGTCAGTGTGAGGTCGTCGGCGCCGATCATATTTGCCGCTTGGATTGCGGTGCGTGCGGCCGGCAGGTCGGGGAGATCCGGCAAGGCGGCTGTCTTAGGCTGCGCTGACGAAGCGAAAGCGGACTGCGAGGCAGCAGGTTTCGGTGCGCTCGCGGGCGCGGCGCCAGGTTTCGACGTGGTTTCAGCCACCGGGTTGGGAGACGAAGATGTGCCTGGAGAATTTGTCCCTGACGCGTCCGCCGCTTTCAAATCGGGATCGACGCTTCGCATGTAGTTGAGCAGATCTTGGGCGTCATCCGGGCTTATGGTGCGCAAAACAATATAGGTGCGCATCGCTTCGGGTAGTTGGTGGGCATTCTCGTAAGCGACGCCCATGTTGTAATAGGCGCTGTTCAAGTACTTCGCTTCAGGCTTCAGGTTAATCACCGATTGCAATGCATCGACCGCACCGGCGTCGTCGCCTGCATCCTTCAACGAGATACCCAACAGCAACAGCCCTGGAGCATCGTTTGGCTTGAGCTTCAGATATGCCTTGAAGGCGGCGGCCGCGGCCTTTGGGTCTTTGTTTTGGTAGCAGGCAAGGCCCAGCGAATAGAAGGCGGCAGCGAAGGAAGGATCGGCAGCGACGGCAGCTTTGTAGTACGGAATCGCGGCGGCCCAATTATTCGCTTTAAAGTAGGCCTCGCCCTGATTGAAATTGCGCTCGGCCGGAGTCTGGGTGGATTGTGCCGCAATAGAGAGCGTCGGCGCGCCGAGAGACAATGTGGCCAATGCCATGGTCAAGGCGAATCTGGATGCGAATGCAGGCATGAGACCCTCCGTTTGGGAGTTTCTGTTGCCGCGGAGAGTAGGGCAAAGAGCAGCCGGAAGTCCTGACGGATGCCTAAAGAAAGCTAAAGAAGAGTGGAGTCAGGGCAAACCCGCGTTTTCGGCGGCGACTTTGGCGATGGCGGACCAGTCGAGATCCGAGTAGCCGCGCCCCACTGCCGTCAGAAAGGCGTCGTGAAGCAAGCTGGCAACCGGCAGCGGCACCGCGGCTGCGTCCCCGGCGCCGAGGACCAACCGCACATCTTTCAGGCCGAGCGGCAGGCGGAAGCCGGGAGGGCTGAACTTCCCTTCCGCGATGATCGTGCCGTAGGTGCTGACCAACGGCGCAGTGGCGGGCGAGCCGGTGAGGACTTCGAGAAGCTTTGCCGCAGGCACGCCGGACTTACGCGCGAGCGCGAAGGCTTCGCCGAGCGTTTCGATAATGGACGCGATCAGAAAATTCCCGCAGAGCTTGATGACGTTCGCGGCAGGTGGATCGGTAGAGATCACGATGGTCTTCTGGCCGAGGACGGAAAAAATGGAGCGGCAGCGGTCGAGAATGGCTTCCGGGCCGGCGGCGAGGATCAATAGTTTGGCGGCGGCTGCGGCTTCGGGGCGGCCGAGGACGGGAGCGGAGACGAAGGCGCGCTTGGCTGAGGCGTGCATCTCGGTGAGAGTGCGCGCGAACGCGACGCCGATGGTGCTCATGGAGATGTGGATGGAGCCGGGAGGGAGCGATTGGAGGAAGCCGGTTTCGCCGAATGCGAGCTGCATGAGCGCGTGATCGTCCGCGACCATGGTGATAACGGCTTCGGCATCGGCCACTGCTTCTGTGGGAGTTGCCGCAATGCGTGCAGCGGCTGAGGCGAGAGCGTCGGCGCGGCCGGCGGTGCGATTGTAAACGGTGAGTTGATGGCCCGCCCGGACCAAATTCAACGCCATTGGAGCGCCCATATTACCCAGACCGAGAAACGCGATGTTCATGGCGAGATCCTCATCGAGACGCGATGCCGATTCGATGCAAAGAGCGCAGACTGGTTAAAGGGAAATCCCGCAGGGGCAAGAGACTAGTTGCGGGGGAACAGAAGAGATGCAGAGTCCGATGAAAAAGCAGAGCTAAGGCGCGGCTTTCGCGGTTTTGAACGAGGCAACAGCTGCGTCGGTTGAATCGAAGACTTCGAACACCGTCACAAGTCGAGTAATTTGCAGGACTTCTCTTGGATGGATGCCGAGATTTGCGAGCTTGATTTCCGTCCCGCAGCGCTTGGCCGAAGCATAGAGCGCGATGAGCGTGCCCAGGCCGCTGCTATCGATTCGTGGGACGGCGCGCATGTCGAGCACGACTTTCTTGCATTGCTCCAGAAGCGCGCGCACCTGCGTGCGGAGCATATTCGAATCTTCGCCGAAGAGGACCGCACCGTTGAGCTGCACCACCTCGACGCCGTCAATGCTTTTGTTGGTGATTGTTAGAGACATGGCGCCCCCTGATTGGAGGAGAGTCTATGCCCTGGAACCCGTACTTGCAATCAAAGACCGTCCGACTCGCGATTGCGGGTTTGAGGTTTGAGACTCAGTGGGCAGTCTCACGCCGCCACGGCAAGTGCTACGACAATACTTCTTTCGCCGCGGTGAGTTTTTCAATGCGATCGAACAAAGGCGTGTAGCCGATGCCGGTGCCGCCAGGAACCTTGATCGTGCCCTGCGGAGTCACTTCCACTTCGGGATCAATGATGTCCTGCTGCCAATAGCGCGCGCTGGCGCTCACATCACCGGGAAGAATGAAGTTCGGCAGTGTACTGATCGCGATGTTGTGCGCACGCCCAATGCCCGACTCAAGCATTCCGCCGCACCACACGGGAATCGAATTCTTCTCGCACAGATCGTGAATTCGCTTCGCGGGCGTGAGTCCTCCGACACGCCCCATTTTGATGTTGATGATGTGGCATGCGCCAAGCTCGATTGCCGCGCGGGCGTGCTCGAAGCTGTGAATGCACTCGTCAAGGCAGATCGGTGTTTGCAGCTTTCGCTGCAGCTCGACGTGGCTGAAGAGATCGTCCCAGGCCAGCGGCTGCTCGATCATCATCAGGTGGTAGCCATCGAGCTGCTGGAGCAGCGGCGTGTCCGCAAGCGTGTACGCGGAATTCGCATCCACCATCAGCTTAATGCGCGGAAACCGCTCGCGCAGTGCCCGCACCGGCGCGGCGTCCCGCCCAGGCTTTATCTTGATCTTGATACGCTGGTAGCCCGCGGCCAATTCCTTACCAACGGTATCGCACAACTCCTCATCGCTCGCTTTGATTCCGATAGAAACGCCCGCGGCCAGTTCCTTCCGCGTGCCGCTCAGCAGCGACCACAGTGGCACATTCCTGATCTTCGCCTCCGCATCCCACAGAGCCGCTTCGATTCCACCCTTGGCCATTTCGTGGCCGCGAATTCGTGCTAGCGAATCGAAAATTTCAGAAGCGCTCCCAAACTCGCGGTTTCTAAGCAGCGGCCAAATAAAATTCCGCAGAACGTGTGTGGCCGTTTCGATCGTTTCCGGAGAATAGTAAGGGTTTTCTCCTGCCACGCACTCGCCCCAGCCCGATACGCCGTCAACCTCGGTTTCGATCAGCAGGATGCGCCGCAGCGTGCTGGTGCCGAAGCTCGTCTCAAACGGCGTCAGCAGCGGCATCTGAATTTCGCGGATCGTGGCCTTGCGGATTCTCATCGCTTCCCCGTTTTGATCATTTGCGCCACAGCTGCGCGGTGGCTCCCGGCGGCTCCAGCGTGTACCGCGCCCCCTCCGGGTTGATTTCAATTCGCGTCGCGACGTATCCGAGCGAGAACCACTTCAGAAATTGTTCGCGAACTTCGGATTGCATCCGCAGTGCATCGCGCGGCGATTCCGATTTCGCGCGAGCGAGTTCGGCAGGCACCAGGATGGACGCATTCTCTGACGTCAATTCAGCGTGGCGCAGAAGCTCGTCGGACGATTTGGCCGCCGGCGCCCCCGCCACAGCGGCCGTCCTCACAATTTTCGC
Organism: Candidatus Acidiferrales bacterium; assembly: GCA_035710585.1. Classification (GTDB taxonomy): domain Bacteria; phylum Acidobacteriota; class Terriglobia; order Acidiferrales; family UBA7541; genus DASTCZ01. The sequence continues at coordinate 4,416 of DASTCZ010000057.1, forward strand.
GACACGCGGCGACCGCAGCCACCATTCCGCCACCAGCCGGTCGGTCGGCAGCCCGCCATGCAGCGGGCTCGTCGTCAGTCCGTATAAATTCGGCAGATAGCGCCGCGCGATCGCTCCCAAGCGCATCAGGTTGAAATAAGCATTCTTCACTTCGAGCGGGTCGAAGGTCCACTCCACCAGGTCGATCCCGCGCGCAAGCGCGTCTTCCCGCTGCGCGAACTTGAGCGCGCGCCCAATGCCGCGATCGCGGAAGCTTTCGAGCACCGCAGCCATGTGCGAATGCAAAAACGGCCGCGAGTCGCGCCATCCGGCGATGGCCATAACGAATCCAACCATCTTTTCCGGCGACGTGTCCTCATCGAGCCAGGCGCCGATCACCTGCCCGCCGGTCTCTGCAGCCACCACGAACATCGGCGTGGGCACGTCAATGTCGGAATTGCCCCACACTACGCGCTGCAGCTTGTAGCAAGCCTCGAACTCGGCCAGTCCGTGACATGGCCGGATCGTCAGCGGCGCAGTTCCCTTCCCGCGCGAAGGAGTGCTCACCGCGTCGCCACCTTTCGAGCACGCCTCTCGCTCGCAGCAGACTCTTCCCTCTTCGCCTGATTCCACAGATCATCCAGCTGCGCCGCGGAAAGCTCGGCGAGCTTCTGCCCGTGCGAAGCGGCCTCTCGCTCCATCGCGCCAAATCGCTCGAGGAATTTCCGATTCGCTCGCTTTAGCGCAATCTCAGGATCCACTTTCAAAAATCGCGCGACGTTGACCGCCGAAAAGAGCAGATCCCCGATCTCTGTTTCCACGCGCCGCGAATCAGCACTCGCCAGTTCCGCCTCGATCTCCACAGCCTCTTCCCGCAACTTTTCGAGCACGCCCTCGGCAGTGGGCCAATCGAACCCCACTCGCGCTGCGCGCCGCGTCAACTGATACGCCTCCAGCACCGCCGGCAGCGACCTCGGAATCCCGCCCAGCAATGGCGGTGCGCCGGGTTCGCTCGCCTCGGCGGAATTCGCGCCATTTGCTGACGCAGCATCCGCAGCGTTGGCCCGCCGCTCCTCCGCTTTCAATTGTTCCCAATTCTTAAGCACATCCGAAGCCGTCTTTGCGCTCGCGTCGCCGAACACATGCGGGTGGCGCCGCACCATCTTCGTGTGAATGTGCTCGATCACGTCGGAAATATCGAACCGGCCGGCTTTCTTCGCGAGCTCCGCGTGAAACACGAGTTGCAGCAGCAAGTCGCCCAGCTCTTCCGCAAACTTGTCCGTCGAGCCAGATTCGAGCGCGTCCAGCACCTCGTAGGCTTCTTCGATTAGGTAGGTTCGAAGCGATTCGTGCGTCTGCTCGCGGTCCCAAGGACAGCCGTCGCGCGCCAGCAGCCGCCGCTGCAGTTCGATCAACGCCTCAAATCGGTCGCCTGCCCGTGCCGAACGCGGCTTGGGCGCTGGACGTTTGCGCTGGCTGGGCTTGCGGGCGGTGGGCTTTTTCGCTGAACGCGCCAATCGGGAATTCCTTCATGAAGAGAACAATCGAATTTACGGTACGCGCCACGAATTGACAAGTGACCCGAACAGGCCAAGTTCGACCCAGATTGGCTCTTGAGAACTTTCTAGAACTGGTTAGTTTCGTTCGCTCAAGCTCCAGACACGCGAAGCACATCACGCGTTGAAAATGCAGGAGGAAAACATGCAGGAAACCGCCGAGGAATACCGAAACCGCTTGCTCAGCTACAGCCAAGAAAATGATCCGCTTAAATTGCAAGCCGATGCGCCGAAAAGAATCGCGAAGCTCCTCGCGGGAGCGTCATCGAAGAAGCTCTCTGCGAAGCCGGCTCCCGGAAAATGGTCGGTCAATGAAATTCTGGCGCATCTGGCCGATGCAGAACTGACCATTGGTTACCGCATGCGCACCATCGCGGGAAGTCCCGGGACGCCGATTCAGGCCTACGACCAAGACGCTTGGGCGAAGGCGCTGAGCTACGAGAAGAGGCGGGCGAAGGAGTCGCTCGCGGCGTTTCGCGCGATCCGGGAGAGCAACTTGGCAATGATCCGTTCGCTGAACTCCGACCAATGGGAACATTTCGGAATGCACGCCGAGCGCGGCAAGGAGAGCATTCGCACCATGGTCAGCATGACTGCAGGACACGACATCAATCACATCCGGCAGATCGAAGCCATCCTGAAACCACAATCGAAAAAAGCCACCGCCTGATCGATCGGCCTCCGCGCTACGAATGTCGCAGCGAGGATCGGGCGATCGGCGCGCGACGCCCGAGTTGAGAGCAGCGTCTCGCAGATGCTAAACTGCACTCAGTTAATTCACTGATTTCAGAGGCGTTGCATTGTCAGAATCGAAAGACGAAAGCTTCAAGGTCGTTGATCGCCGGCTATTCACCGAAACCGGTGAATTTCGCAAGGATGTCGCCGAGCAGCAAGAGCGCGAGCAAGCCAGCACGCCAGCGCCGAAAATTGACGGCGCTGCGTCGGTTCAGAATTCCACAGGCGCTCCCGCGGGTACACCCAATTCAAAATCGGCGAACGCCGCCGCTCAGCAAATTCCGGCTGCGGAACCGCCCCGGCCCGCGAACCGCAATTTCCAATTGCTGGTGGATTTCATCGCTCGGAATGCTGCCATGCTCCTGGGCGGTTATCAGGATCCCCGAACGGGACAGCCGCTGATCGATCTCGAGGGTGCTCGCGAGATTATCGACATGATGGACGCCCTGCGAGAAACCACGCGCGGCAACCTTGGCCCCGAAGATGAACGCGTGCTTCTGGACGTGATCGGTAGCCTGAAACTTTCCTTCATGGAAGTTTCCAAAGCCGCGGCCGCTGCCATGAACGCGAAGGCAAAAGCTCCACGCTGAGATTGTGACGCAAGCGAATTCCGCCGACAGTTCGATCGAATTGATTGTGCTCGGATCTGGCACCTCGATGGGCGTGCCCACTCCGGGATGCCCGTGCGCGGTCTGCCATTCGTCCGATCCTCATGACAAACGTTTGCGGCCATCAGTGCTCGTGAATTCCGGCGATGCGCGGGTCGTAATCGACACAACTCCGGACTTCCGCACGCAGGCGCTGCGCGAAAATCTATTGCGGCTCGACGCCGTCGTGCTGACCCATGCCCACGCCGACCACATCATGGGTTTCGATGACATCCGGCCATACAGTCTGCGACAGAAGAAGCCGATGCCGGTGTACGCTTCCGCCGAGACCGCGAATACCTTGCAGCGCGTCTTCGCATACGCCTTCGACGAAGCGCCCGCGCTAAGTAGCGTTCCCGAAGTGGATCTTCGCTTAATAGAGGGCCCCTTCGAAGCCGCCGGAATTCCATTCACGCCTGTACCTCTCGAGCACGGGAATTCGAGCGTACTGGGATTTCGAGTGGAGAGCGCGGCATATCTAACGGATTTTAGCCGTCTCCCGGAAAGCTCGAAGAGCCTGGTCACCGGATTGGACGATCTGATCCTCGACGCCCTCCGCGACGAGCCTCATCCCATGCACTTGACCGTCGAACAAGCGCTGGAACTCGTCCGCGAATTGCGTCCGAAGCGCGCGTGGTTCACACACATCGCGCACGAATTGCCCCACGCCGCCACAAATGAGCGGCTGCGCCGCCTTGGATTCAACAACGTACAATTGGCTTACGACGGCCTGCGCATTCCGGTTCGAGTGTCTTTGGCGGAGGCTCACGCATGAGTTTTTTCGTCGCGCGCTCGTTGGAAGAGTGGAAGTCGGGCCGTCTTGCCTCTCGCGAAACGGCGATTTCAGTTGGAAACTTTGACGGCTTGCACCTCGGGCATCAGAAAATCCTTCGGTCGCTGGCTGAACGCGCTAAAAAAAATAACCTGGCCGCGGCAGTGATCACCTTTGATCCTCACCCAATGAAGGTGTTGCGCCCGCAAAACGCACCATTACTCATCGAGACGCTCGAGCAGCGGCTGAAGGGTTTCGAGAGGCTTGGACTCGACGCGGCGCTGGTGCTGCATTTCGATGCCGAGCTCGCGAACGTCTCTGCGGAAAATTTCATCGAACGAATTCTTGTGAGCACAGTGCACGCCCGCGAGATTCTCGTCGGCGAAAACTTCCGGTTTGGGCACAAGCACGCCGGGGATGTGCATCTGCTTGAACGGAGCTGCGCTCGACATGCCTTCTCCGTCGAGATCGTCGCCCCGGCGCTAATCGATGGACATCCCGTTTCCAGTACGCGGGTCCGGCAAGCGGTGGGTGAGGGCAACGTCGAGGAAGCCGAGCGGCTGCTTGGCCGCCACTTTGCCCTCACGGGAGTGATCATTCGGGGCGCTGGACGCGGTTCGAAAGTCGTTTTTCCCACTCTAAATCTCTCGCCCGATCAGGAGCTTTTGCCCGCCCGCGGCGTGTACGCGACGCGCGCGCTGTTCAACGGCGCGGAATACGGCGCGGTCACGAACGTCGGAGTTCGCCCGACCTTCAATGGCACCGGATTGACCGTCGAAAGCCATCTCCTCGATTTTTCTGAATCGGTGCAGCAAGGCCG
>DASTCZ010000058.1:0-32911 GCA_035710585.1 Candidatus Acidiferrales bacterium
CCGCTGGAATATTACTTCGGCGCGGTCGGCGGAGGTCTATGGAAATCAACTGACGGCGGCGTTTCCTGGAACCCGGTTACCGACGGGCAGCTTCACAGTTCATCGGTTGGCGCCGTTGCGGTCGCTGAATCGAACCCCGACGTGGTGTATATCGGCATGGGCGAGGCGTGCCTGCGCGGAAACATCATGCAGGGCGACGGCGTTTATAAAACGACCGACGCTGGAAAGACCTGGCAGCACATGGGTCTCGACGACACGCAGATTATTTCGCGCATTCGCGTGAATCCCACCAATCCGGACATCGTTTACGCCGCCGCGCTTGGGCATCCATCCGCTCCGAATGACGCGCGCGGCGTTTTCAAATCCACCGATGGCGGCAAGAACTGGAAGAAAGTTTTATTCCGCGACAACAAGAGCGGAGCGATCGATCTGACGATGGACCGCAACAATCCCAACGTGCTGTATGCGGCGCTTTGGGAAGCGTGGCGCGTGTCGTGGGGCATGTCGAGCGGCGGTCCGGGAAGCGGTCTTTTCAAGTCGACCGATGCCGGCGAGACGTGGACGGAAATTACCCGCAATCCGGGAATGCCCACCGGCGTGATCGGACGCATCGGCGTGAGTATTTCCGGCGGCGAGGGCAATCGCATCTACGCACTCATCGAAAATGAAAACGGCGGCGTTTTTCGTTCCGACGATGGCGGCGCGAACTGGACGAAGACCAACGACGATCGCAAGCTACGGCAGCGCGCCTTTTATTACACGCACATCTTCGCGGACCCAAAAGACAAAGACACCGTCTACGCGCTGAATACGGGCTTCTACAAATCGACGGATGGCGGGAAGACGTTTAATACGACTCTGCGCCCGCCGCATGGGGACAATCACGATTTGTGGATCGACCCGACGAACCCGAAGCGCATGGTCAATAGTAATGATGGCAGCGCCAACGTGTCCGTGAATGGTGGGCAGACCTGGACAAGCCAGGACGTGCCCACCGCGCAGCTCTACCACGTCGCTACGACGAAGGATTTTCCTTATCAGGTGTGCGGAGCGCAGCAGGATAACTCGACCGTTTGCGTGCAGAGCGTTTCAGGCGGGCGTGGAGGCGGGGGAGCAGGCACTTGGCCGCCGCTCTATGCTGTCGGCGGCGGGGAAAGCGGCTATATTGCACCGAGCCCGAAAGACCCGAACATTTTCTATGCCGGCAGCCAGGGGGCGCTGCTTACGCGGTTTGACCGCCGCACGAATTTCAGCCGCGACATAGAAGTGTATCCGCGCTTCTTTTCAGGAGAAGCGTCGAAGGACCTTCCGGATCGCTGGCAGTGGACTTATCCCATCGTGTTTTCACCGTTCGATGCGAGCACGCTCTATACATCGTCGCAATTTCTCTACAGGACCACGAACGACGGCCAAAGCTGGCAAAAAATCTCGCCCGACCTCACCAAGCACGATCCAAAAACTCTCGGCGATTCCGGCGGGCCGATCACGCATGACATGAATGGACCGGAAGTTTTCGCAACGATTTTCGCCATTGCGCCTTCACGGAAAGAGCCGAACACGATCTGGACCGGATCCGACGATGGGCTGGTGTACATCACGCGTGACGGCGGCAAGAATTGGTCAAATGTTACGCCCACAGGCATGCCTGATTTGGCGCGCGTCAGCTTGATTGACGCTTCGCCAAACAAGCCCGGCACGGCGTATGTTGCAGCGAAGAATTATCTGCAGGACGATCGGGCTCCCTACGCTTTCAAAACCGACGATTACGGGAAAACCTGGAAGAAGATCGTTACCGGCATCCGCTCAGACGATTACGTTCACGCGGTCCGCGAGGATACCAAGCGTGCAGGCCTGCTCTATGCCGGCACGGAGCACGGCATTTATGTTTCTTTCGACGATGGCGAACATTGGCAATCGCTTTCGCTGAATCTTCCCGACACTCAAGTATCCGACATCGAAGTCATGCCCGATGATCTCGTCATCGCTACGCATGGCCGCTCGATGTGGGTTCTCGACGACATCGCGCCTCTGCGGCAAATAGATTCGAAGATCTCGACCGCATCCCTGCATCTTTACACACCCAATGACGCAGTGCGTCGCATTCATCCACTTTCGATCGATTACTTCCTGAATGCGAAAGCCGACAAGGTCACCATCGACATCCTCGACGCGAAAGGCGCGGTGATTCGAACGTTTACAGGCCCGGAAGAGAATCGCGGGCGTAACACTGCGGCTGGTGACGATGAAGGTTTCCGGCGTCCTCCGGCGCGCGTGGGAATCGACGCAGGCCTGAACCGCTTCAGCTGGGATCTGCGCTATCCCGGCGCGACGACTTTTCCAGGAATGATTTTGTGGGGCGCGAATGTCGAGGAAGGTCCGCTCGCCGCGCCGGGCGACTACAAAGTTCGAGTTACCGCCGGCGGCCAGACCGAAACGCAACCGTTCCGCGTCGTGATGGATCCGCGTACTTCGGTGACTCCTGCCGATCTGCAGGCGGAATTCACGCTCGCGATGCAGGTGCGCGACCGCGTGACGGCCGCAAACCAAGCGGTCATCGACGCGCGCAAGATTCGAGATCAAGTGAATGATCGCATCGCGAAATTGCAAAATGCGGAGCTGCGATCGTCCGGCGAATCGCTCAACAGAAAGCTCACCGACGTCGAAGAGGCGATCTATCAGGTGAAAAACCGCAGCGGCCAGGATCCGCTTAATTTCGCGATCAAATTAAACAATCGTATCGGCCACCTGATGGGCGTTATCGAGGAAGGCGATTACAAGCCGACCGATCAGGCCTATGCAGCGTTTAACGAGCTATCGAAAGAGCTGGATGTGCAGCTGGCGAAACTCAAGCAAGCCATGACCGGCGACGTCCCGGCGTTCAACAAGCAGCTTATGGCGGCGAACTTGCAGCCCGTATCGCTCGACGCGCCGGAGAAAGCGCCATCTAGCGCAGGAAATCAGTAGCCGTCGCACTTCAGTCAACGAATAAGTGCGGCTAGTTCGCGGAAGAAATCCGAAGGAGTTGCAATTCGCAGCGAGGTTCGGCGCGCGACGGCTCTATTGAAGTGTTTCGTATTGTGAGTGAGCAGCCAATCGGGCCGGCTGGAGATAGCTGACACTAAAACAGGGACATCTGCTTCATGGCGTATTAGATGACGATTCGCCAGAACCTCACTTTTGGCCGAATATGGGACGCGTTCAGGAGCCAGCAGGTCGATGAGATTACGGTAGTCTTTGAGGAGCGCCTCTGCGGCGTCCGGCGTGAGTACTTCGGCACGGCTGAGAAGATTCTCTTCGACTTCGTCGCGGACGAAATCGGCAAGCACGAGTTTGCATACTCGCGCAGCGCACAACGAAAGAGCTGCCTTGTCGAGTCCCCACGGGGAAATGATCCCCGCTAACAGAACATTCGAATCAAGAAATAGGCGGATTCTGCGCGAAGCGGTCACGTCGCGCGACGTGTTCGAGGTTGTCCCTGACGACGTGTCCGCGACGTAATCTTGCCGTAGCGGCGCTCGTATACGCGACTTCGTGCGCCTGGCAGTCCGGCAATGATTTCCATCTCAGTGATCCCCGCGCCGGTTAGTGCTGCGTTCACTCGCTCGCACAAAGTTTCAAACCTACGCTGCTCCGGGAGCAGGATAAGACCATCTCCGAGGCGAAGGACTGCAAATGGCGCGCCATCGCCGAGGCCCAAATCATCGCGAAACTCCTTCGGAACGGTCAGCTGCCCCTTTTCGCCGATTTTGGTGGTCGTAAGGTATTCGAGCGTGGATGAGCGAGTCGCCATAAGAGGTAGGAAAATCCTACCATAATAGCTCGGTCACTGCAAGTACGCAGGTTGTAAGGGTCCGCTGGAGACTGAAGCTAAGGAATCAGACAAACCTTACGTTTGCGTCGGGCCGCTTCTCGAGGTGCACCGTATCGATGAAGCGCACCTGACGGTGCTCGAGCGTCATCACCAGCGAATGCGTGCGCGTGCCTTCACCGAAATAGCGCACGCCGCGGAGCAGGTTTCCTTCGGTTACGCCCGTCGCGGCGAAAATGATTCTGCGGCCCGGGGCTAGCTCTTCGGTGTCGTAAATACGCTTGACGTCCTTGATCCCCATCTTGGCAAGCCGCTCCGCTTTCTCCGGCGTATCCACCACGAGTCGCGCCAGAATCTGTCCGTTTAAGCAGCGCAGCGCGGCGGCAGTGAGCACTCCTTCTGGCGCGCCGCCAGTTCCCATCACGCAATGCACGCCCGTGCCTCGCACTGCCGCGGAAATTCCGGCGGAAAGGTCGCCGTCCCCTATCAAGCGAATGCGCGCGCCGCTCGCGCGAATATCGTCGATTATTTTTTTGTGTCGCGGACGGTCGAGCACGATCACGACGAGGTCGTCCAAATCGCGATCCAGCCTTTTGGCGATCGCGCGCAGGTTATCCGCCACGGGAGCATCGAGATCAACGGCTCCTTTGCATGACGGTCCGACGATGATTTTCTCCATATAGAGGTCCGGAGCGTGCAGCAAGCCTCCGTGTTCGCTCGCCGCGAGTACGGCGATGGAGTTCGGCTGACCCGTGGCGCAAAGATTCGTGCCCTCGAGCGGGTCGACGGCGATGTCCACGCTGGGATACGCGCGAATATTGTCGTGCTGCGCTGCGCCGACTTTTTCGCCGATAAAGAGCATTGGCGCTTCATCGCGTTCGCCTTCGCCGATCACGATCGTTCCATCCATCCCGACCGTATCCATCGTTGAACGCATCGATTTCACGGCGGCGTCGTCGGATTTATGCGCGTCGCCCTGGCCCATGGTGTGCGCAGCGGCAATCGCGGCTTGTTCGACGACGCGAAGAAACTCGAGGCTCAGTTGCCCTTCCATAACGGAGGCTCCTGGTGACGGGAATTGCGCGCGCGGCGTCGGGCCGCCCGCAAAGCCCGCACATGATAGCCCAACTGGCGCTTGCGAGGGAGCGTCACGGCCGGCGCTTGGTGTCTGTTTACCGGAGAGGTTGCAGCGTGGTGTTTTGCAGAAAAGGGCTGTCGAGCTCCGTCTTGTCGCCCGCTTTTTTCCCAGCGATCGGAAGCAGGCGCGCGGTCAGTGGCTTATTCAATTTTGCGGCGAGCGTCGCCACGTCTCCGACGATCCGCGCAAGCTGGTCCTCGCTCACGTCGCCCGGCAACGGAATCGTGTCCAGTCCCGTGCCGCACACCGCCGAATACTGCAGCAGCTGATCGATTCCAAGCCGCCCTTCTCCCCAACGCTGCGCCAGCCTCGAATCCTCGAGCACCGGCAGCATCAACCCCGAGTATCCTGATCCCGCTGAGCGCGGCTGCGCGTGCAGCACGTCTGTAATCATCGAAGCGATGCTCAGCGTACCCGCAGAGCCGAACGGCGCTCCGCCGAGCAATGATTCAAACGCCGCGGCGATCGAAACATTTCCAAGCGGCGCCGTGGAGGTATCAATTCCAAGGAATTCCCACTTCGTATCGGCCTTCGCCTGCGCTCCCAGCGCGCCGATGGCAGCTGTTTGCTCCGCGAGTGATTTCGCAAATTCCTTGCGCGCTGTTTCCAGGTCTCCCTTCGCATGGGAAAACGCTTCGTTCGCGATGTCCGCGCCTTCGATCGCTACGGCGAATTGCTTTCCGGGCGTCACAAAATAAGAGGCGGGATAAAACGGAAAATAGTCGGCCACTTCCGCCGCCGCAGCAAATTGAAAATTTCCCTGGCTATGTGCGGTGTGTTCCTCGAGGTATTTCATTACGCGCGCGGCCGCGTGCACCGCCGGCCAGTTCACGCCGTTTTCATCGGCTACGATCAGGCAGCCGTTCAACTCCGGATGCGCCGCCAAGACCTCGGCGTAAATGTCGACCGTCTTTGTATCCACATCTTCGGCGTGCAGAAACGCCGGCCCGATTGCGGAAGGAATCCCGGCCTTCTTTGCGAGGTCCGCCAATTCAGAATAAAACGCGAGAATCTCGTTTCGCGAAAGCCCGTGCGTCAGTACTCCAAATGCTTGCGGCGTAATTCGAATCGTCTGGACTTCGTATCCCGCTGACGTGAAAACATTTTTGGCTTTCTGCAGCGTCGCGAGCGCATCGCCGAATTGCTCCGCCAGATGCGCCCGGTTACGGTCAAATTGCACAAACGCCGTCACCGCCCGGATTTTCACCTTCTGCGCCGCGGCGCTTGCACCGCTCGCAGAGATACAAGACGCCAAGAGGCCGCACACCAAGCATTTCGAAAAAATCCGCCACCGCAATGTCGATGAACGCCTTCTCACCGCTCTCTCCCTGGAAAGAGTACGTGTATCACAGGATGCGCAGCCGCTAAAGCGCGTTGTTTCAGCGCGCAAGATGCTGGCCGAAAGGTCAGTTCAACATTCGCTTCTTGGCGTCTAGATATGCGAAATGGCGTTATCGAATGTGGACGATACTGCACGAGTAGCAACCTCAGAAATTCAGGAGACCTTCATGCCTGGGCGCCAATTCCAAGTCTTGATTTTGATGGTGCTTATTTCTTTCTCAATTTCCCAAGGAGTACGGGCGACAGAACCGGAGCCGCTTCGAGCCAGCGAACTTATGGCCCTAGTGGCGGGAGAAGCGTTGTCTGGCAACATCGTGCATGAATTGAACGCCAGGGGAGTGCAGTTTCACGCCGACGACAGCTATCGCGCGGAGCTCAAAGCTGCGGGCGCCAATGCGACGGTGTTGGATGCGCTGGGAAAGGCGCGATTTGTTCCAGGTAGCCTGGAGGCCGCGCAAGCTGCGAATGATCTCGTCAAGTGGTTGAGCAACGCAGGAGGTTTACTCCGCGCTGGAAAATTCAACGCGGCCGGCGCTGAGCTCGATGAAGCTCTCGCCAGCGGATATCCCGGGCCGGAGACTGGCTTTGTGATGGGCGCAATCCTGGTCGAAAAGGGAGAAGCCGCACAGGCCGCGCGAATTTACACCGAACTGCTCCGCAAATATCCGACCTTTCCTGAACTGCACACCAAGCTGAGTTTCGCCCTCTACCGGCTCGAAGACGGAGAAGATTCGTACAAAGAAGCTGAGTCAGCCCTCGCGGTGACGCCCGAAAACGCCGAAGCTCTCAAGAATGCCGGTCTGGCTCTCACCGTGCTTGAAAAGTATGACGCTGCCATCGAGGAGTTCCGTCACGCTCTCAAACTGCAATCAGACTACGAAGCAGCGTGGGTAGATCTAGGCATCGCTCAATCGGCCAAACACGATTTCCCACCCGCAATCGAGTCTCTGAAGCGCGCCATCGGTCTCGATCGAAGCGACTTCTACGCCCATTACAATCTTGGCGTCGTGTACGCCGACAGTCAGCAGCTTCAACTTGCTGTTCAGGAATACCGCTTGGCGGTAAATATAGATCCGACCGCATACAACGCCCGCCACAATCTTGCCGGCGCTTTGATGGACCTCCACGATCTGCCGGATGCGATCGCGGAATTTCGCCAACTCGAAGCGAAATTCCCGGAGGGAGCGCTCTGTCATGTCTGCCTGGCCAAAGCGATGTTCGAGACCGGAGATTTAGACGGAGCGCAAGCGGAATACAAAATGGCCTCCTCGCTTGTACCACAGGATCCCGAGCCCCACCTCGGTCTGGGAGATGTGCTCGAGCAGAAGAAGGATTTCGAGGAAGCGATGCACGAATTCAAAATCGCCCTTTGGCTGGATTCGGAGTCCGCTCTTGCTCACCGCGCAATGGCCAGAATTCTCCTCAATGCAAAGCGAGTTAAGGAGGCGCTCCCCCACATCACCGCGGCCGTCCAACTCGATCCCACAGACGCGTACAATCACGCGCTTTACGCCAATATTCTCGAAGCTGACAGCCAATCCGCGGCAGCGATTCGCGAATACAAGCGGTCCGTCACACTGGATCCTTCGAGCACGGCCGTGATGATTGAATACGGATCGCTGCTGGAGAAAACGGGCGACTGGGTCGATGCGCTTGAGCAATTCCGTCGCGCAGCCATCCAAGATCAAAGCAACGTTGATTTGCAGAATCGCTACAGCTCTGAGCAGAAAAAATTCGCGGCGCATCTCGCGGAACTCACGGCGTCAGGCAAAGAAGCTGAAGCTGATGCCTTAAAAGCGCGAATGGCTGCAACCCATGAATCCATGAATCTTTCAGAGCAACTCAACGACGCGATGGAGCGAGGGGCGCAGGCATTTGCCGAGCAAAACATGAACGATGCGCTGTTTGCGTACAAGCAAGCTGTCGCTCTTGCTGAGAAAATGCAGCCCCATGACCCACGCCTGTTGATGTCGCTTCAGCGGCTTGGACAGATTTACGGCGGCATGAAAGACTCGCCCGCCGCGCAGGCGACATTTGAGAGAGAAATCAAGGTCGCGACGGAGCTTTTCGGGCCGGATTCGATGCCTCAGGCCGAAGCGTTAGGTGGTCTCGCTTGGAACGCGCTGCAGAACAAAGATTATGACGCGGCGACGAATTACTATGCGCGGCTCGCCGAAATTACTCGGAAGGCCTATGGGGAACAAAGCGCTCAATATGCGATGAGTCTTGCCGCGACATCGCTCGTGTACATCGAACAGGAGCAATGGGAAAAATCTGAGCAGGTGTTGCTCCGCGCAGAGCGTATGATCGAAGCGAACGTCTCATCGCTCGATGACTCAAGCCTAGGAATGGTAGTTTCCCAACTTTGCCAGGTTTATGACGGCTGGGGCAAGCCAGAGCAATCATTGATCTGGGATCAGCGGTTACTTGCTATCGAAGCGAAACAATTGGGTGAGAATAGTCCGAAACTCTCCGACGTTTTGGCGAAGGAGGAGAAAGCCTTGGTCGCGCTGGGGCGCACAAAGGAAGCCGCGGAAGTCGATCAGAGACTGAAAGCGCTGCAGGCGGGAACGGGGCACCCAGGTTCTCAACACTAAGCTGCTAATGGAGTTTCCTATATTGCGCGGCGCGGAGGAATCCGCGCCGTATCTATGTTGCGCTCACCGCGTCACACGAATGCACCAATCCCCGTGATGCGCTCGCCGATGATCAGCTTGTGGATGTCATGCGTGCCCTCGTACGTATACACGGACTCGAGATTGTTCATATGCCGCATGATGCAGTAATCGTCCACGATTCCGTTCGCGCCCAAGATCTCTCGAGCCTTGCGCGCCGATTCCAGCGCCATCCACACGTTATTCATTTTCAGCATCGAGATGTGCGTGAAGTCCACCTTCCCCGCGTCCTTGAGCTTTCCAACGTGCAACGCTAGCAGCTGCCCCTTCGAAATCTCCGTGATCATGAATACCAGCTTGTCCTGCACGAGCTGATGCGACGCAATCGGCTTGTTCGCAAATTGCTTCCGCTGCTTCGCGTATTGCAGCGCCGTGTCGTAAACGGCCATCGCCGAGCCTATCGCGCCCCAGCCGATTCCGTAGCGCGCCTGCGAAAGGCACGAAAGCGGCCCTTTCAGCCCTGCCACGCCCGGTAACACATTATCCGCGGGAATTTCGCAATCGTTCATCGCCAGCCCGGAAGTCACAGACGCGCGCAGCGACCATTTCCCGTGCACGTCCCAGGCCTTGAATCCCTTCGTGCCTTTTTCCACGAGAAAACCGCGAATTTTGTCGTCTTCGCACTTCGCCCAGATCAGCGCCACGTCCGCGATCGATCCCGACGTGATCCACATCTTTTCGCCGTTGAGCACCCATTTGTCGCCTTTTTTCACTGCGCGCGTGAGCATGCCGCCCGGGTTCGATCCGAATTGCGGCTCGGTCAATCCGAAACACCCCAGCGCCTCGCCCGTCTGCATCTTCGGCAGCCATTTTTCTTTTTGCGCATCGCTTCCGTAGGCGTGAATCGGATACATCACCAGCGCACTTTGCACGCTTACGAAGCTGCGAAGGCCGGAATCGCCGCGCTCCAGCTCCTGCATTACCAGGCCGTAGGCAACGTTGGACATTCCCGCGCAGCCGTACCCCTTCAGGCTCGCGCCGAAAAATCCCAAATCGCCCAGAATCGGCACCAGATGCCGCGGAAACGTCCCCTCGCGGCTGTGCTTCTCGATGATCGGCAGCACTTCGTCGTCCACGAACTTGCGCGCCGTCTGCCGCACCAGACGCTCTTCATCGTTCAGCAGCGAATCGAAATCAATGAAATCCACGCCGGGAAATCCGGGCATATTTTCTCCAGTGAATTGCCTGTCGCGTGCTCTCGTGCTCCGTTTGGAGCCGTTATCTTAGCAAGCGCAATTTCGCCGCGCCATCGAAGTGCCACGTTGAAAAAATCCCACTGCAATGCTATAAAAATCAGCCCTTTCCTTGGAGTCGCACGATTTCGTGAAGCACAGTCTGTGTGGAGTGCAGGAGCGGCGCAGGCCGCGAAGGGAAAACTGCGAATAGGCGATGGACGTTCTCTATCAACTCGAGGATTTGTTCATTCAGGCGATCCCCACGATCGTCATCGTTTTCCTTTTTTATCTGTTCATGCGCTGGGCGTTTTTCAAGCCGCTCACGCGCGTGATGGACGAACGCGAAAGCCGCACCGAAGGCGCGCGGAAGGAAGCTGAAGCCGCACGCGCTGCTGCCGAGGAAAAAGTCCAAGCTTACGAAGAGGCCATGAAGAAGGCGCGCGCCGCTGTATATGCCGAGCAGGATGCCGAACGCAAGGCGCTCCTCGATCGCAGCGCGGAGCAGGTGCGCGAGGCGCGCCGCAAGGCCAATGAGCGCGTGGCCGCTGCCAAGCAACAGATCGCTCAGGAAACCGCCGCCGCTCGCGCGCAACTCGAATCGCGGACGCCCGAGCTGGCCGGCGAAATCGTTGACAACATTTTTTCGGCGGCTGCGCGATGAAATTGGGCCATCGGCGCGCATTCATCGTGGGTATTCTCGCGCTCTGCGCCCTCTTGCTTGCCGCGCCGCGAGTGTGGAGCGCACCGCAGGAATCGCAGCCGGCCAAAACCAGTGGCGCACCGCCGCAAGCTGAACAAGCGCCCGAAGATTCCAGCTCCGGCCAGATCTTTCGCTGGCTCAACTTCATTTTGGTCTTCGGCGGGATCGGTTTTCTGATCGCAAAGTCCGCACCCGCATTTTTCCGCGCGCGGGCTGCAGAGGTCGCGAAGGACATCACCGAAGCCGCTGCGCAAAAATCCGAAGCGGAAGGGCGGTTACGCGCCGCTGAGGCTGGGCTCGCGCAACTCGATCAGGCGCAGGCCAAGATGCGTGCGGATTCGCAGCGCGATTTCGCTGCGGAGGCGGAACGCATCAAGCAGGCGACTGCCTCTGATATCGAAAAAGTCGATCGCACGGCGGAACTGGAAATCGAAGCTTCTTCCCGAATGGCCGCCATCGAATTGCGAACCGCTACCGCGAAGCGCGCCGTGGAACGCGCCGCCGCTCTCGTGACCCAGCAAATGACTCCTGAGCGACGCGAACTCATCTTCCGCAAATTTGTTACGAATCTCCCGCGAGGCGCCAATTGAGAGCTCTCGCGGATCGCTACGCCGCAGCGCTGCTCGATGTAGTCATGGCCCATGGCCTCGCCGAACCGGCGCGTGCGAGTATCAATGATCTCGGCGCCACAGTTGCGGGCTCCGCGAATTTGCGCGCTTTTATCGCGAATCCCAGCGTGCAGCGCGAAACGCGCATCGCCGTAATGGAATCGATTCTTGACCGGCTCGGGAACGACGTCCGCTTGCGGCCTTTCCTGCAGAATTTTCTCCTCGTGATCCTCGATCATCGCCGGGTCGCGTTGCTTCCCGAAATTGCCGAGTCGTTTCGGCGCAAACTCAATGAACGCCTGGGAATTGCAGAAGCGCAGGTGGAATCCGCCGCGGCGCTCGATCCGAAGGAGCGCGCGGATCTCGAGCAAGCCTTTGCACAGGTCACGCAAAAGAAGATTGCAGCGGAATATTCCGTCGATCCGGCGCTCGTCGCCGGAGCGGTCGTGCGCATCGGGTCCGTGATTTACGACGGCTCGGTGCGCGAGCAGTTGCGGCGTCTGGAAAAAAGCCTGGCAGCACAATAAAAGGGAGCAGTGAATGGCACAGATTAAAGCGGACGAGATCACAAAAATACTGCGCGACCAAATCGAAAATTACGAGCAGACGGTCGCGGTCGATGAAGTCGGCGCCGTCATTTCCGTCGGCGACGGCATCGCGCGCGTGCACGGCCTGGAGCGGTGCATGGCCGGCGAAATGCTCTCCTTTCCGCACAACGTATTCGGCATCGCGCTCAATCTCGAAGAAGATCAGGTCGGCGTCGTGCTCCTCGGCGATTACACCGAAATCAAGGAAGGCGATACCGTCAAGCGCACGCAGACGATCATGTCGGTTCCTGTCGGCGAAGCGCTCGTCGGACGCGTTGTGAATCCCCTCGGCCAGCCGATTGACGGTAAAGGCCCCGTCGGCACCAAGGAACGCAGCAACCTGGAACGCCTCGCTCCCGGCGTGATCGACCGCCAGCCTGTTCGCGAGCCTCTGCAGACCGGCATCAAGGCCATCGACTCGATGATTCCGATCGGCCGCGGACAGCGCGAGTTGATCATCGGCGACCGCCAAACCGGGAAAACTGCCATCATTCTGGACACCATCATCAACCAGAAGGGCGGCGACATGATTTGCATTTACTGCGCGATCGGGCAGAAGCGCTCGACGATCGCGCAGGTCGTCAAGGTGCTGACCGATGCAGGCGCGATGGATTACACGATTGTCGTCGCTGCGTCCGCGACCGAGCCAGCCACGCTGCAATACATTGCTCCGTATGCCGCATGCGCGATGGGCGAATACTTCCGCGATACAAAGCGCCACGCCGTGACCTTCTATGACGATTTGTCCAAGCATGCACAGGCGTATCGCGAGATTTCTTTGCTGCTGCGCCGCCCACCCGGACGCGAAGCATTCCCGGGCGACGTCTTCTATCTCCACTCTCGCCTGCTGGAACGCGCCGCAAAGCTTTCGAACGACCTCGGCGGCGGTTCGCTTACGTCGCTTCCCGTGATCGAAACGCAGGCCGGCGACGTCTCGGCTTACATTCCGACGAACGTGATTTCGATCACCGACGGGCAAATCTATTTGGAAGCCGATCTTTTTAACGGCGGCATCCGCCCTGCGATCAACGTCGGTATCTCCGTCAGCCGCGTCGGCGGCAACGCACAGGTAAAAGCGATGCGGCAGGTTGCCGGCTCGCTTCGCCTCGATATGGCGCAATACCGCGAGCTGGCCGCATTCGCGCAATTCGGATCCGAACTCGACAAAGTGACGCAGGCGCAGCTTTCCCGTGGCCAGCGCCTCACCGAAGTCTTGAAGCAGGAGCAGTACGCGCCGCTGCCGATTGAAAAGCAGGTGTTAATCATCTTCGTCGGCACGAATCGATTTCTCGATGATATCGATCTGGCGGATTGCCGCCGCTTCGAACGCGAGCTGTATCAATTCATGGATACGAATTACAGCGGCATTCTTGCGCGCCTAGCCGAAAAGAAGGCCATCGACGATCAGCTCAAGCAGGAAATGTCCGACGCGATTAAGGCATTCAAAGAAAAATTCACGTCGTCGAAGAAGGCCAACTAGTGGAATTGTCCGAGCATTCGGGGGTCGGAGCTTTAGCTCCGACATTCAGGAGATGAAATCTCAGGGGTTTTAACCCCTGAGGAAGTTCAATCTAAATGCCTACTCTTCTCGATTTTCGCCGCCGCATCCGCTCCGTAAAGAGCACGCAGCAAGTCACGCGCGCGATGAAGTTCGTCTCCGCGGCGCGGCTCCGGCGGGCCCAGGAACGCGCCATCGAGGCGCGGCCCTACTCGGCAGAGATCACGAAGCTCGTCCGTAGTGCCGCCGCACGGATGGAAAATCCGCAGCATCCGCTGCTCGCGCGCCGCGAAGAGAAAAAGATTCTCTTACTTGTGGCCACGGGAGATCGCGGACTCGCTGGAGCGTTCAACGCCAACGCGGTTCGCCGCGCCATTGAGTTCCTGCGCTCCCGCGCGCAGCAGACTACCGAGGTCATTCCCATCGGCCGCAAGGGCCGCGACGCATTTCGCCGGCACAAATGGACGATAGCCGCCGAATATGTTGGCTTCACCGCGCGCGCCGATTTCGAAAAGGCCCGCGAGATCGGGCAAAAAGTGGTCGAGATGTACGAATCTACCGAGATTGACGCGGTCTATATGCTGTTCAACGAATTCAAGAGCGTGATCACGCAGCGAATGGTTTTTGAAAAGTTACTGCCCATCGATCCGCCGGACGAAGCCGAAAAAAAGGCAGCCTCTTCGCAGGTCGATTACATCTACGAGCAACCACCCGAGGAACTTCTCGCCGGACTCTTGCCGCGATATATCTCCGCGCGCATCTATCGCATGCTGGCCGATTCATCCGCCGCCGAGCACGCGGCCCGCATGACTGCGATGGATTCGGCCACCAACAACGCTGGCGAGCTGATCGATTCGCTCACGCTTGAAATGAACAAGATTCGCCAGGCCGCCATTACGAAGGAAATCATCGAAGTCGTCAGCGGCGCCGCTTGGGGCGCCTAAGGAGATAGGAATGCCGGAACAGAAAGCCGGGGCGGTAGGGCATGTGGTCCAGATCATCGGGCCGGTCGTGGACGTTGCTTTTGACCCGAAGCAGCTGCCGCAGATTTTCAACGCGCTCCGCATAACCAGCGAAGGTTTTCAAGTTGAAGACCCCGTGGACATCATCTGCGAAGTGCAGCAACACCTCGGCGAAGGCCGCGTGCGCACCGTCGCGCTGCAGCCAACCGATGGGCTCGTCCGCGGCATGAAAGCCATTGACGAGGGGGGCCCGGTCTCCGTTCCCGTTGGCCGCGCCACACTCGGCCGCGTGATGAACGTACTCGGCCAGCCCGTTGACAAGCGCGGCCCGATCAATTCGCAGAAGACGTATCCCATTCACCGCCCCGCTCCATCGCTGGAGGATCAATCCACGCAGCTCGAAATGTTTGAGACTGGCATCAAGGTGGTGGACCTGATGGAGCCCTACCTCAAGGGCGGAAAGATCGGCCTCTTCGGCGGCGCGGGTGTCGGCAAAACCGTGCTCATTCAAGAGCTGATTCACAACGTCGCCATGAAGCACGGCGGCGTGTCCGTTTTCGCTGGCGTGGGAGAGCGCACGCGCGAAGGTAACGATCTGCTCCTGGAAATGACGGAATCGGGCGTCATCGTTCCAGGCAATTCCGAAAAATCGCGTTGCGCGCTGATCTATGGCCAGATGACTGAACCGCCCGGTGCGCGCCTTCGCGTCGGCCTCACCGGATTGACCGTCGCCGAATACTTCCGCGATGAAGAGGGTCTCGACGTGCTCCTCTTCATTGACAACATTTTCCGCTTCGTGCAGGCAGGCTCGGAAGTTTCCGCGCTGCTCGGACGCATGCCTTCCGCCGTGGGTTATCAGCCCAACCTGAATACCGAAATCGGCGAATTGCAGGAGCGCATCACTTCCACGAAGAAAGGTTCGGTCACATCGGTGCAAGCGATTTACGTCCCTGCCGACGACTACACCGATCCCGCGCCCGCCGCGACGTTCTCGCACCTTGACGCAACCACGAACTTGAGCCGCGCGATCGTCGAGCGCGGCATTTTCCCCGCAGTCGATCCGCTGGCGAGCTTCTCGCGCATTCTCGATCCCCACATCGTCGGCCAGGAGCATTACAGCGTCGCGCGGCAGGTGAAATCAGTCCTGCAGCGCTACAAAGACCTGCGCGACATCATCGCCATTCTTGGAATCGAAGAATTGCCCGACGAGGATAAGCTCACCGTCGCGCGCGCTCGCAAGATGGAAAAATTCCTCTCGCAGCCGATGTTCGTCGCCGAGCAGTTCACAGGTCAGCCGGGCAAATACGTGAAAATTGAAGACACCGTCCGCGGCTTCAAGGAGATCGTCGACGGAAAACACGACGAGGTTCCCGAGCAGGCATTCTTGATGGTCGGCACGATCGAAGAAGCACTGGAGAAAGCGGAAAAGCTCGCCGCCTCGGTATAGACTTCGGCCCGCGGGAGCGCATCCAACAAACATGGCGGAAATTCTCCATCTCGAAGTTGTCACGCCGGAGCGCAGCGTCGTTCACGCGGATGCGTCCGAAGTGCAGCTTCCCGGCCGCGATGGCTATCTCGGCGTGCTGCCCGGCCACGCGCCGCTGCTCACCGAAGCGGGCATCGGAGAACTCAGCTACAAATCCGGAAGCGGCACCGAATACATAGCGCTGATCGGGGGATTTGCGGAAGTTTTGCCTGATGGCGTGATCGTACTCGCGGAATCCGCCGAGCGTCCCGAAGAAATCAATACCGAGCGCGCGCGCACCGAAAAACAGGCAGCTGAAAAAATCCTGGCGACGCCGAACATTACGCTCCAGCAGGCGGATGAAGCCCGCGTTGCCGTCCGCCGCGCGGAGGTCCGGATGCAAGTCGCGGCGCGTGCCAGCCAATCCGTTCCCGGCTCCGCCGCCCACCATTAGCCTTTGCCCTCTCCGCGGTGCAATCACTTCACGCCGAATCCGGCCTCGATCCTGCGCATCCAATTCGATTGAAACTTCAGGACACAATGGTGGCCGAAATCCGCAAGCAGGCCGCACCTTCGGGCAAAATAGGGAGCGAAATGTCCTCGATTCGGATGTACTGCACGAACTGGTGCTCGGATTGCCGCCTCGCCAAGCGATTCCTGCGCGAGCGCGGCGTCGAAGTCGAAGAAATCAATATTGATGAATCGCCCGATGCCGAAGACCTCGTCATCGAAGCGAATGACGGCCGCCGCGTGATTCCGACCTTCGACGTGAACGGCGAGCTATTTTCCTGCAGCCCTTTCAATCCATACATCCTCGCCGAAAAATTCAACGTTCCGCTGAATCCTCCGCGCTAGCCGTTTCGAACTCGCGCTTCAATCGGCGCCGGTGCCGCGCACGACCACGCGCTCGATCCGCATCTCCTCATCCAAAAACACCAAATCCGCATCCGCGCCCGCGGCGAGCACGCCTTTGCGCGATTCGGTTCCCAATTCGCGCGCCGGATTCAAAGTCAACATCCGGACAACGTCCTTGAATTCGATTCCCAGCGCGACCACATTCCGCAGCGCGCGATCGAGCGTCAACGCGCTCCCCGCGAGCTTTCCTTCCGCGTTTCGCACCACTCCGCCGCTCACCTTCACATCGAATCCGCCGAGCCGGTAATTTCCGTCGGGCATTCCCGTCGCGGAAGTTCCATCGCTTACCAGCGTCACGCCCGCAGCGCCTTTTGCCGCGAGCAGCATCTTCATCGCTGCCGCGTCCACGTGAACATCGTCGGCGATCAGTTCCGCTGAAACTCCCGCGCTCGTCAGCACCGCGCCGATTACGCCGGTATCGCGATGTGAAAAGGGACGCATTGCGTTGAACACGTGCGCCGCGTGGCGCGCGCCGCGCTGGATCGCAGCCATTGCTTCCTCGTAAGTCGCGTCGGTGTGACCGAGGGAGACGATCAGCCCTTTCGCGATGGCAGCGTCCGCCAGCTCGATCGCGCCCGGCAATTCGGGAGCGAGCGTCAGAATCCGCGCGCAGCCATCTGCGTGGCCGAGCATTCTCCGCAGGAACGGAATCGCGGGCGGCGAAATCCATTGCTCCGGATGAACGCCGCGGCGCTTCGCGCTGATAAACGGTCCTTCGAAGTGGATTCCAAGGCATTCCGCGCGCGCCGGCGATTTGCCGCCATTTGCCGCCTGGGTTTGAATATGGTTCGCGATTCTGTCCGCGCTCGCATAAATCTCTGCGGGCGCAGCAGTAACAGTCGTCGCCACAAATGAAGTCGTTCCGCTGCGTGCAAGCGTTTCCGCGATCGCATCGAGCGCTTCGACGCTCGCTTCCATCACATCGTGACCGCCAGCGCCGTGAACGTGAACGTCAACGAATCCGGGAATCAGAGTCGCGCCGCGCATTTCCACTTGCCGCGCATTCGAGGGAATCGCGATGGAATCGCGCGAGCCGATCGCCGCGATGCGCGCGCCATCGATCACGATCGCAGCGTCGCGAATCTCCTCAAGCGGAGTGAACGCGCGCGCGCAAAATATCGCTGTCAGCATTCGGCGAACATCCTAACCGAAGCGACCTTGAAATCGGTTTAGAAATTGGAATTCGTTGCGAAAATCACGCGAGAAAAAACAGAGGAAAAATCGCCCGAAAAATGAAAAAGGCAGGACTGGGATCCTGCCTCTCTCGATTCGAAATTTCTAGCGTTCCAAGATGGAAATGCTATCCGCTCCCACCTTACATCGTGATCGATGCCGCGGTGATCGTGTCGCCGTCCATGGTGCCCTTTACGGTCACTTTATGTCCGGCGTGCTTCGCGGCTTCATCCTGCGGATTCAGGATGTAGACTTTTTTGTCTTCGGTCACCAACGCGTACTTGGCTCCCTTTGTGTCCACGCACTTCTTGGCGCAATCGGCGTCGATCATCTTCGCGCCGCAAGCGCTGTCGTTCACGCTGCCGGACCAGGTTCCTTCCTTGCCGGCTGGAGAGGCCAGGGTTAATCCGGTGGCGACCAGCAAGCCAGCGGATGCAATCAAGAAACGTACTCGCATATTTATTCCCCCTTGTGTTTCGTTGAACCTACCTGAAAACTCTCCCCTCCCGGGCGTTGGGGATGGCCAGTATGCTTCCACAATCGTGTGCCTGTGTCCAGCGATTTGCCGGGCATTCGGAGTCGCGGCCGTTTGTGGCCCGGGATCGGGAGAGGCAAGTTGCGGCGCGACCGCTCGCGAGCTCGGGGTCGCCGCTCTCCGGCTGAGCGGGATCGCCCCTCTTCCCGCTGCGCGTGACCGGGTAAAGGGTAAAGGAAAAGGGGTAAAGTTGGCCGCGCCCCGCGCGATACTCCGGCACCTTGCAATGTGAGCCATCGCCCCTCGCACGCCCGGCTCGGGGTAGAGGGGGTGTACCCCCCCTGGTGCCTTGTGGTAAGTTGATGAAAACGGGGCAGATAAGCTTCCAAGTTCTCCACCCCTATTGCAAACAAAGGAGTTAGGAGCGAGAGGCCGTCGAGCGTCAAGCGTTTGGCGTCGAGCGGAACGGAAACCAGAACGAGACGACGCGGGGCGCTGCGCCGAGAAAGCTCGTGGGAATGATGGTCGTGCGACATTATTTGTCGTTACTCGCCGGGCGGGGACGGTGTTGATGACCCTAGCATGCCTTGAGGTAAAAGTAAATAGGAAACATTTTTCCTGCGGTGTTCGAACACCGTTTGAACGCCGGGACGTCCGCGGGGGTCGAATCCTTATTTGCTGTCTACGGGAGCACGACGAGACGGGCTACGCCAATGAGGTCTACGTCCTCGTCCCAATCCCATACCTGAATTCGCGGTTCGAGACAGGCACGCGCTGACTCAAAGGCGGAATCGACGCTGAGGCTGTTGAGCTTGCGCAGCGCTGAATCAATTTTCGGATCGCTGGATTCCTCATCGCTGTACGAAGCTGCCGCGACGGACGCAAGTTCTTCATTGATGCCGCCGTCCGGCGTGACGACGACGGTGTGCATGTCGAATAGGTACTCATCGCCGTCTTGCCGGGAGACACGCTTTCGAACGGTGAAGTTGAATTGATAGGCGGCGACGGGAGAATCCACTTTGTCGTAATGAATTACCCTCGTGGCGGTGTGCCCGCCGAATTCATAGTCGCCGATGTGGTGCAGCATCGCGTCTATGAAGGGATGGCCCAGCGCGAGAAAATTTGCCTGCGGATTACGAATGGCGGTGGCGCGATCAAATGTTGCGGATTTATAGCGCTCGTCCAGGCCCGCCGCGGTCAGCGACTCTGGCGTCAGAAATTCCAAGAAGCCGTCCTTCCGCTGCACTTGCCGCCGCTCGCGCGTCAAGAATTTCAGGGTGAATTCCTCCAAATCTTTGAGCGTCACCGGACTGGCCAATTCCGCTTGGTAGCTATCGAAGCTGTAGCTCGAAGTGTCCTTAAAGAGGCTGGTGGTGGCGATCTTGTACGCTTCGTGAGCGCGCTCGACCGCCTGTTTGATTTCTTCCTTCGTTTGTTTATTCAGGGTGCCTTCAACGAGCGCCCGCTTGTAGATTTCCTCGGGGTCAATTTCCGCTTCGAGCTGGCCATTGAGGCTGGCGATCAGCTCTTCGGCGTTTTCGCCGGTGACCCCGCTGATTGCCTGTGCGGCGTACGCGAGGCGCTGATCGAAATAGGAGCGAACCGTGTCTTCAATCGTGCCTTCGTTTTTCAAATTGTAGATATAGACGACATATTTCTGGCCGTAACGGTAGACGCGGCCGATGCGCTGCTCATAGCGCATGGGATTCCAGGGCAGATCGTAATTGACGAGCACGTGGCAGAACTGAAGGTTGATTCCTTCGCCGCCAGCCTCGGTAGAAACCAGGAATCGCACGTTTGGATCGTCGCGGAATAGACGCTGGCTGCGGCGCTTGCTTTCAGCCTCTGGGGTTTTGCCTTCCAGCTTCAAGTCGCCGTTGATGAGCACGACGGTCCCGGAGCCATACCATTCTTCGAGTTGGGCCTTGAGAAATTCCTGCGTGCGGCGGTATTCGGTGAATAACAGGACTTTCGTCCCGGGGTTTTCGCGATCGATCTGGCGCAGAAGCTCCTGCAAGCGGTCAATTTTTTTCTCGCGTTTGACGGGCATGGCGAGCAGTCGATTCAAGGTTCCAATCTCACCCTGCAAGAGTTCGCGGTCCGATTTCAGCGCTGCTCGCTCTTCGTGCTCGCCGAGGTATCTTTCGTCTTGCGCTTCTTCTTCCTCGTGATCGGGCAATTCAGCCAGTTTTTGGTCGAGACGGGCGAGGCGGATATTCAAGGCAGCGCGAATGGCACGAAGCGAGCTGGCGTTCAGTTTTTGAAAGCTGGTAAGAATGAAACCGATGGCACGCCGGTGCGCGGGATCGGAAATCTCCTCAAGCGAGTTGTACCCGGTGCGGATGTATTCCTCGACGGCGTCATAGAATTTCTTTTCATCGGGGTACATTCGGAAATCGAGCTGCACTGTTTTGCGTCCCTTGAACACGGCGTGGCCCTGCGCATCGGTTACCTTGAGCTTAGGCGTGCGGAGAATGAGCTTGGAATAGGGGACGGAGTCTTTGGCTTGAAAAAGCCCGTCGTCAATCAAAGGCCGGAAGTCCACGTTGGGTTCAAGAAGCCTGACAAGATTGATAAAACGGCCATGGTTCGGATCGCCCGCATGTGGCGTGGCGGTCAAGAGCAATAAGGCGTCGGTGTAATCGCGCAAGAGCTCAGCGAGCTGGTAATTCTGCGTCTTTTCGATTTTATTCGGGTACTGGCGCGCGCTCAGGTGCTGGGCTTCGTCAAAAATGATCAGGTCCCATTTGCGATTTTCGAGGAGCGTGCGGCGATGTTCCTTGCGCTTCAGGCGCTGAAGCGAAGCGATGGCTACGGCCTTCAAATCCCAAATGCGCGGGTTGACGGCGCTGAAATCGATTCCGAAAATCTCAAAAACTTCCTGAAATTTGTCCTGGAGTTCCTCTTGCCATTGAAGCGTAAGACCGGCGGGGCATACGATCAGTGTGCGAGCCGCGTTGCCACGTTGCGCGAGCGCCTGCCAAACCATTCCGGCTTCGACGGTTTTGCCAAGTCCGACTTCATCGGCAAGCATGAAGCGGCGCCGAGGGTTCGATACGACCGAATATGCCGTGAAGATTTGGTGCGGCAGGATTTCGGTGCGTGCGTTGGAGAGCTGACCGCCTCTATTCAAACAGATAAACCGCGCGGCCATTTGCCGCAAATCAAATGACCAGGTTTCGTCCCATCGCTGTGCCGATGCGAGTTCCAAAGGCGGTGCGCACACCTGCACTTCAGTCAAACTGAGTATTTTATTCTCAGACCTGTATGGAGGACGCGAGAAAACCGTGGGGCTGAACTCGACCTTGCACTGACGCTCTCGAACTTTCTGAACCCTTCCTACGGAATAGAAAACATAAAGAGGATGTAGGCTGCGAACACGCAGACCTGACTTGATTTCCACGTCCTCCTGCTTGCAAATGTTTGGACGTAGCACGCGCGTTTCTAATCCCTCTCACCTCGGGATGCATTAGTGTTTCCCGGGCGCGACGATGGCTGTCTGCATTGCCCGAAGTTCGTCGCCGCCCATTCCCCAAAGCCGCGCGGCGCACGTGTCGACTTGGGTTTCGATCGAATCTACCTGCGCCAGATCCGCTTCGGCCACAGCTATGTGAGCGTTCCGGGAGAGAGCGGAAAGCTCTCGGTGTTCGGCTATCCGGTTGTCGAATCTCGGAATTCTAATATATTTTAGCACGTGCGGTGCCGGGTGCAGCGCCACATAGTTTGCCACGATAAAGTTCGCGGGTGAGCTATTTAGAACAGCGCACAAATAATGGGCTTCTGCTGAGGTCTCTGCTGGCGCTAGGACGAGCGTATGGTCGGGGACGAGAGGTTGGTCAGTTCCTTCGCTCACGGCTGCTCGTAAGTCTTGGGCTACTTCCCGCCACAGCACTTTGTGTTTTGCGAAGGTATATGCGCCCACGTTGTAGACCGAATAAAACGGGTCAATTCCTGGCCGAAAAAACTTTTTGAAGCCACTGCGTTCGCGTAGGGCCTGTTCAAACAGTTTGAAATAGGAGTAAGTTTCTGGTGCCTCAGCCCGGAGCTCGGCCTCAGGGATTGCTTTCGCAGGATCGTGCGTCTGTTGGGGCAAAACCATCGAACAACGCGGGTGAACCGACCATCGTTCTACATCGCGACCGCGTGCCAATGGAAAAACAAATCGCCCGTCCAGAAGATGCTCAACAATAGGATACTTGGTCTTTCCTACTTCGCCGAGATTTCGGACGAGGATGTGATCCCTCGGGCGGGCCTCGATAACCTCGAGCCAGTAGATCCCGCTGGCGTGACAGTGTGTCCCATATCGCCCCTGGTAATCCGATCTCCCGAAACACTTCGCAGCCGCGGAGAGTTCTGTCTCCGTGCCTACGATCCAAGGTGATGTGTCTTTCTCAGCGCTAACTGGCTTGGCTGTCTTTAAATTTCGCGCTACGGCGCTGTCCACTTCATTGAGAGTCATGTCTGACGTTATGTCCGCAACCGGTTTCCACACCGTGTACGAAACGGGATAGGTCGTGCCTCTTCCCTTTTCGATGGTGAACGTCGCCGTCCTGTTTGTCGCTCCTTCAAATGGTTGAAGTGCGGACAAGTCCGATACTTTGAGCACCGCAAGCTTATCCCCATCACCGATTTGAAAGCGTCGAAAACCTTCGCCCCCGCCCTCAGTTCTAAAGACCGATTGCGTTATCACGAATCCCAATTGGGCGAGGTTTTTCAGATAGCAGTCCGCCGCAACGTAGGTCATCAGAACAGAAATGTCGTCCATCGCGCTGCCCGATCGAGCGCGAAGGCCCTGATGAGGGAACAGTTTGTAGTGCGTCCACGCCGGGCCTGTCGAATCTCGATACTGCTTGGGTAAGTTGGACCAATTGACCCAAGGAGGGTTTCCCGCGAGGTAGTCAACCTTCTGAACGAATAGAGGAGCGAAATTATTCTTGATGATCCTAGCCCATATCCCATTCTTATTCTCCTTATCAAGACGGACAAGCTCGTTGTAGAGATCAACGTGGGTGTCAGTCGCCGCCATTTCCAGACCCTCGTCCTGGCAGCGTTCTAGGAATTCGTTAGAGCTATACGCGTTCTTAACGCACGTCTCCAACACGGCGGCATACTTTGCGACCTCGCGCGGGTTTTTTGCAATCTCGCTCGGCACGAGGAGGTATGGTGGTTTCATCGCGCTACAAGGCACCCTCGCGACGTTGCTTCTTCCGGTGAAGAGGTCGCCGTATTCTGCGGGGGTCAGAATTGAATCGCAAAGGTAGATTGGAATCTCGACGGTATCCACATGGCGAATAAAATCTTTGATCGCGACTAAGTAGTTTGTGCGAGCGGCCATGACGGCGAGCGGGTTGAGATCGAAACCAATGACATTGGCGAGAATTTTCTTGAGTAGCTCGCCCTCATCGTACGAACATTTTTCGCGATTTTCTTCATACCAGCTCCGGATGCGATTTATCGCCATTACGAGGAAGGTGCCGGAGCCGCAGGCCGGGTCTAAAATACGTTTATCGGGGTCGCCCACGTAGCCGAGTTCATTGAGGACATGTTCGGCGAGCCAATCAGGCGTGTAGTATTCGCCGAGATCGTGGCGGACTGATTTCGGAAAGAGATGCTGGTAGAGTTTCTTCAGTAGGTCGCGGGATTGTACTGGGTCTTCGGAAAACGTACCCGGGTTATATTCGTCGAGCTTTTGGATCATCTGCCGCGTAAGGCGCTCGATCGGATCGCTCCAAACAGCCAGATACCAAGAAAAAAGATCGCCTTCGAGGAAATTGGTGATTCCCATTTCGTGGAAGATGCCGCCGCGCTCGAGCTGCTCCAGCTCTCGTTTGAGTTTGGCGGATACTGTGGCGTTGAGAAGTTTTTCGACCTGACGCGTCATCCACGGATTGAAGAAGCTGACGATTTCGGCCGCGAGCAGCTTGATGAGCAGGGCGTAGTAGGTGTGGAGGGCGAATAGCAGCGGCGCCGGCTCGGGTTTACCGTCCACGCCATAAAATTCGGCAAGCTTTTTCAGTTTGTCCGAGAGATTTTCGACGTCATAGCCGCAGACTTCGCCAAAAAGAATCTTCCACTGATTGAAAAAGACCTGCGCGCGCGGGTTATCGGTCTTCCGAATTTCATCGTAAAGAGTGCGAATGCCTTGCTTCGCGATTTCACTATCGGCGCCAAAATCGCCGTGCAGATATTCCGGCTGATAGGGCTTCCCCTTTTGACCGAGGTTGTAGAGCGCCCAAAGAAACCGTTCGGTGGAGTGAGCGTTTACTGCGAGCGGCTCCTGATCGGTCCATTTATCGTCACGAAAACGCAGGAAGATGAAGTATTTGCCGTCCGTGCCAACGCCGAAGAGGCTGCTCCAGGGGCGATTTTCCTCACGGCGAAGATCGTAGAAGCGCTGCTTGAGCTGGTCTATGAGTTTGCGGTTGGGTGCGGCGTCTTTCGTGGCGGAGAGATAATTCGGCTCTTTGTATTCGACGATGACGCCTTGATAGACAGAGTCCGGACGGCCAGTGGCGATGGTGATGTTGTGATGGCCATCGAGTTTGACTTGCGCGCGGCGGGCAAAATCTTTGAGCGCGCCGACAACCTCGATCTGGAGATCCATTTCGGATTTGGCCCAAGCCGCAGCTTTTTGGATTTGATCGGCGAGAATTACGGCGCTATTGCGGACAATTTCGTCGAGGGATTCGGGCTTGGGCCTGGCCGGCATTCGGGGAGCGAGGCCCGCTTATATAGCATTGGTGAGTACGGTTAGACAAGGGTTACGGGGCGGGATCGTACAAGAAGATTGGAGGGGAATGTTACCCGTTCGCGAAGGGCAGGAGGCGGGAGGCCCGCCATGCCTACCCTGCCTTCCGGCAGGCAGGCGGCAGGCAAGCCGCGGCGGGTAAACTCCAGGCGCGAAAAGGCGGCCCTACGCAAAGCAAGGCAAAAGCTGCCAGCCTTCCCGACGGAAGGCGTCGGGACGCAAAATGCGCGGAAAGGCGTGGCGCTACACAGGCAGCTGCACGAGGCAAATGCAACAGCAGATCCCCGCTATGCCTACCCTGCCTTCTGGCAGGCAGGCGGCAGGCAAGCCACGGCGGGCAGGCTTCTCCCGCAGGGCGCGCTCAGGATGACAGATTAAAAGGCAACGGCTGCCACCCTGAAGGCGTGGCGCTACACTAAACCTGAAATCGAAAGGCCCGCCACGGCGGGTAAACTCCAGGCGCGAAAAGGCGGCCCTACGCAAAGCAAGGCAAAAGCTGCCACCCTGAAGGGGTGGCGCTACACAGGCAGCGGCATGAGGCAAACGCAACAGCAGATCCCTCACCCCCATTCCCGACAGAGTGCGTCGGGACTGGGTTCGGGATGACAGCGTGGCGTGGATCCCTGCATACCGGCAGGAAAGCCTCACACAAAAGGAGGGTGTGACTTGAGTGGATCGGACCCTTCGTCGCAGGCGGTAGGCAGAATGCAGAAAGCCCGCCACGGCGGGTAAACTCCAGGCGCAAAAGCGGAAGGCGGCCCTGCACAAAGCAAATGCGACGTCCAGGGCGGACAGCCAAGAGTGGCTGTCCCACAAAAGGCAACCCGTTCGTCGCGACTACCGGCGT
Source organism: Candidatus Acidiferrales bacterium (assembly GCA_035710585.1). GTDB lineage: Bacteria > Acidobacteriota > Terriglobia > Acidiferrales > UBA7541 > DASTCZ01. The sequence goes on from DASTCZ010000058.1 coordinate 26,116, forward strand.
CGCTCCCCGCCACGGCGGGCCGGCTCAGGGTCTTCGCCTCGACGATGATCCCCTCGAGGCTCGAGAAAAAGGGGCGAACCGAAGTTCGCCCCTTGGGGAAGTTAGAGGGTGTTTGCGCGCCGGGTGTGCGGCGCGGTAGGAGTTAGTTGGAGCCCGGAGTGGCGGAAGCGGCTTGCGCCTGCATGCCCGCACTCTTGGAAACGCTCAGGTAGCCGACGATCTTGTCTTTGCCCACCTGGTTGACGACCAGCTCCATCGCGGAACGGCTGCCGCGGGTGTAGAAGAAGATCGGCTCGTTGACGGCGCGATTCTTCTTTTCGAGCCTCATGTCGTCGACGTAGAGGTTGACGGTGTACTGATTGTGCTTGACGTTGGTGCCGCGGAGTTCGAGGGTGACATCGCCGAACTTCTGCTTTCCGCCCTTATTCGCCACGGTGAATTCGAAATAATCGCGCTGGCCGAGCCGGCGGAGCTGGTCGACTTCGTCGTGGGTGCGCGCGATCTGCGTGCCGAGTTCGTTCTGTCCGGCGAGCAGGCTCGACTTGGCGGAATCGAGATCGGTGCGGACGCCATTGACGTCTGTGTGGATGCCCGCGACGTCGGTCTTGACGCCGGTGACGTCGTCAGTGCTGGCCTTGCCTGCGAGTTCGGTTTGCATCGAGGCCTGCATATCGGCAAGGCGCTTGGAGTAATCCTTGCGGATGGCTGAGCGGGCCTTGTCGAGCTCGCCCTGCGAAAGCTTCATGTGATCCTCGACGGCGTTGAGGTCGCCCTGCAGCTGCTGATTGAGGGCTTCCTCCTGCGCGAGGCGCTTGGTGACGTCGTCCAGATTCTGGCGGACGATTTTATTGTCGCTCGAGGCGGCCTGCTGGGCGTCGCGCGCGTGGTTGACGGCGCTCCAGCCCACTCCGAGTCCGGCCAACGAGATAATTCCGAGTGCGGCGACGGCCAAGCCGAGCCAGCGCGGAGTCCCTTCATTCACGATCGTTTCATGTCCATCGCTCATTAGCGTCATCTCCTTAAGTCCTATCCCAACCCCCTTGCCGGCTGTGGGAAGAGCACGCTGCTCGCCAAAGGCCGGTTGATGGGGCGATTGTGGCGCAAAGGCTTTAGATTGTGCGGATTAGGGGAGAGCGTGCGTTTAGTGTTGCAACGGTGGGCGCGCGGGGAATGTGGCAATCTTTACAGGGCAGTGTGTATGTAAGGTGTTAATTGATTGTACAAAGGAAGCGGGAAGGTGATGAGGCTCGGGAAACGCAGGAAAGAGAGGAGTAGAGAGAAGTCGAGGAGGAGCGGAGGAGACGGAGGCGCGAGAAGCTGATGCAGAAACTCCGAGGAGCCAAAAGGGGCACGGAGGGAGGCGGAAGATGGGCACACTGAGAACTGGGGATCAGGGCGGACAGGTCTACGCGTGGTGCGCGTGCGGAAGCGAACGTGGATCGGTGCCGAAGTCGGTCTCGAGCGTGTTTTCAGCGGCGTCCAAAACGCGGCGGCAATTTCCGCAAAGGGCGAGATGCTGGGAGACTTCCCGTTCGATGGAAGGCGAAAGGCGGCCCTCCAGGTAATCGCAAATCAGATGAATGGTTGAACTGCACGACATAAAAAGCTCCTGAGCTGGCCCTATAGATGGGATGCACGCGGGGTGCCAGCGCGATTCGGCGAAATTCCGGAAGCGTAAGATGAGGGAAAAACGAGGGATGCGGACGGGATGGGCTAAGAGGCGTCGCGCGCGGGCGTGTGGAATGTACTAGGACTAGTCCGTTTCTACACGGCTCTGTTCGGTTACCGGAAACGACGACGCGAAGGCGACTGAAGGTTGGGTTCCGTTGAGAGGCAGGCTGACCGAGATTTCGGTGCCGCGGCCTTCGGAGCGAACGTGGAATTCGCCGCCGAGTTCGGCGACACGGCCGCGCATGCCGGCCCAGCCAACGCCGCTCGTGCCGTGATGCTGGAAGCGATCGAGGATCGCGCGGGGGACGCCGACGCCGTAATCGCGGACCGTTAGGACGGCGCGATCGGGTGATACGCGCAAGACGACATCGGCGCGCTCGCTATTTGCGTGCTTATGGATATTCGTGAGGCTTTCCTGCAGGACGCGCAGAAGCGCGACTTCGACGGGCGCTGGAAGGCGATCGGAGAGCTCCTGGATGTCGGCGTTGACGGCGATGCCGCTGCGCTGGGCGAATCCCTCGACGTACCAATGCGCGGCGGACGCGAGGCCGGCTTCGTCAAGTCCGGGCGGGTGGAGCAAGTGAGAGAGAGTGCGCGTCTCACGGAGGACTTGATCAACGAGACTGGCGCAATCGGCGTAGCGCTCGTCCGACTTGTGTTCGGCGGCGATAGAGGCGAAAGCCATCTTGAGGCCGACGAGATACTGGCCGAGGCTATCGTGGAGCTCGCGCGAAAAGCGGCGGCGTTCTTCGTCCTGGAGATGGATGAGCCGGTTGCTCAACATTCCGGCGGCTTGCTCGGCATCGGCGCGCGCGGTGAGCTCACGCGAGAGCAGCCAGAATTGGATAGAGAACAGCGTGACGACGAGCGCGAAGGTGAAAAGCAAGAGCGTGGCCGTAGAGATTTCCAACCGGCGCGACAAACGAATCCGCTCATCGAGGCGGGCTTGTTCTTCCGCCTGCATTTCTTGAACTATGTCGGCGGTCTGGGCCAGCAGCGGAATGCTTTGGCGATTGAGAGAATCCTGTCCCTGCAAGTCCGTAGGCGACTGCTGGCGCAAGCGGACAGCGGCTTGAAAAAGTCCGAGGCGCTTCGCGACGATCGATTCCAACTCGGAGCAGAATTTTTGCTGAATGGGATTATCAGCAGTCATTTCGCGAATGTGGTCGATGGGCTGCGAGGCCTGGGTTATGGCATCGTTGAACTCGTTGAGGAAATCGGGGTTGCCTGTGGTGACAAATGCAAGACGAGCGCGGCCGGCCCGCGAGATTCCGTTGTTGACGTCGGCGATGGCCGCTTGCACCTCGTGCGAGTGAATGACCCATTGCTGCGTTGCGACGAAGCGGACAGCGGTGAGATAAGCGGCGACGCCGCTCAACAGAAACAAGGCGCAGGCGGCTCCGAACGCAAGCCGGGCTTTCTTTAGCGCGGACATCGGTTGCTTCTGCATGAGTCTGAGATTGCGAAGCTATAAGTACTTAACCACGAAACCGATGCTGAATCTTAAGCGTGCGCGAGTGCGATGTCTACCCACACACCTATCGCGTACTTCATTCCATCGATCGGCAAATGGCTGCAGTCACGCGGCGGATCAGTGGGCGGGTTGGAGAATCAATTTTTGCACGCGCCAGTTCAGGAGTTCTGCGACGTAGATCACGGTTTCGCTCGGGCACGCCATTTCGTGAATCCATCCAAATTGTCCGAGTTGCTTGCCGGACTTTCCAAAGACGCCAAGAATCTTTCCGTCGAGCGTCATTTTGTAAATGCGGCCTGGGAAGGCGTCGGAAGCGTAGAGAAACTGGTGCGGCGCGGGTGTAATGCAAACTGTCCAAGGCGCTCCCGGCGCCATCGCTCCGGTCGCAGCGGTGGGGCGAGGACCGATGGCCGGGCGAGCATCGGCGCTGACCGGAACGTCGATGGTGATTTGGCGTAGGAACCTACCATCGGAATCGAAGACCTGGATGCGCCGATTGCCGCGATCCGCGACGTAGATATTTCCCTGACCGTCGGCAGCGATGCTGTGCGGAGTGTTGAATTGTCCCGGTTCGGCGCCCGGTTCCCCCCAGGATTTCACCCAATCGCCATTTTTATCGACCTTCGCGACGCGAGAGTTGATGTAACCATCGCTGATGAATGTGTCTCCCGCAGGGTCCCAGGTGACATCCGTGACTTGGCGAAACCTCCCATCAACCGGCGGCAATGGGGGCGCCGCGCGCTTGAGCGGAGCAGTGCCATCGTCGGAGGCTTCTTGTTTGCGACCGAACACCATTGCGACGCGTCCCAGAGGATCAAACTTGATGACCATATCCGAACCCTTATCGGTGACCCATATATTGTCCTGCGGATCGATTTTTACGCTATGCGCGAATGACCATGCGTAAAGATTGTGGCCGATCTCGTGGAGAAGAGTTCCATTGGGGAGAAACTCAAGAAGCTGGGCGGCGGCCGCTCCGTAGGCAGGACCGGTGCTGTTTCCTCGCGAAAACACGAAAATATGACCTTTGGAATTCACGGCGACCCCCGAGACCTCGCCGAGGTAGAGACCGTTGGGAAGTTTCAGAAGGTTTGGAACAGATTTAAATGGGATTTCCGGCACGCGCTCCTGCGAATGCGCTGGTAGCGAGAAAAAGGCGGCCGCGAGAATGAAGCTGGCGAATTTCACCATGTACCTCCGCAAAGTAATTCGCGCGAGAGAATACTGCGCAGGATTGAGCGGGTAAAGCGGAGGAACTGGCTGCGAATCAGTATTGAATGCGGTTTGGGTTGGCGAGCCAGACGCGAAATGCTTCCAGAGCTTCTTCGCGCATGACTTGTTCCATCGGGATGCGACGCTGGCGTGGAGGCTTTGCAAATTCTCGAAAGATAAACGCGTCGTCAAACTGCGCGGCGGCGGCATCGGCGGCCGATCCGCCGTAATAGACGCGAGCGGGACGCGCCCAATAAATTGCACCGAGGCACATGGGGCACGGCTCACAACTGGTATAGAGTTCGCATCCTTCGAGCTGAAAATTGCGCAGCCTGGTGCAGGCTTCTCGGATCGCAACGATTTCCGCGTGCGCTGTGGGATCGCAATTTGGCGTGACGCGATTCGCGCCTTCACCGATGACCGCGCCGTCTTTTGCGACGAGAGCTCCGAAGGGCCCACCGCCATTCTTGATATTTTCGATCGCGAGCGCGATGGCGCGCTGCATCAATTCGGTCTGCATCAAACGCTCAGCGCGCCTGCGTATTTTCCGCGAAGCACCAGTGGACGAAACCCGGCTGATAGCGGCCAACCACATCCGCCGGTACTTTTGATTCATCGAGTTTTTGAAAATCGAAATCGATCAATCCGTCCGGATGCACCGTGGCTAGCAGATAGCCGTAGACATTCGTCATGGGCGAGACCGCATTTTTCGAGTCCGGAGGTAGCGCGTAGCGGACGGCTCCCGCGGTACCGACAATCCAGCCAGGCAGGACGCCGCCGTGCGAGCTGATGTAATCGGTGTTGAAAGTATTGGCCATGAAAAAATGGGAGTGGCTCGCGAGGATGTAGATGTGTTTGTGGCCGTGCGCCTGCGCTGCGACGAGTTCCTGATAGACGTGGCGGCCGCTTTCGGTGCCGACGATCGAGGTATTCATGCTGTGGCCCGAAGAAATGCTGTCCGGCAACGCCTCATGCATTCCGAGGACGAGAGTGGAGATGCTGGAGTCGGCGAGATCACGCTTGAGCAGAGCGTCGAACCACGCGAGCTGGGTCGCGTCGAACTGATCTATCGTCGCGTTATCGAGCGTGATGAAATCGATATTTCCCTCGCGCCAGTGATAATAGGCGCGAAGCGTGCGGTTTGCCGGATCATCCTTCAGGCGCTGTTCGCGTATGACGGGCGAATTAAACCAGTCCGCGAATTGGAGCAGAACTTGATCGCGCGTCTTCGGCTGAATCGTTTCGTGATTCCCCAGAGCCAAGAACACCGGCAAATCTCCGAACGCGGAGAGCTGGTGATCGATGAAGTCCTGCCAAGCCATGTTCTCGTAGGCGTAGATCGAAAGCGGCTGGGCGAGATGATCGTTCTGGTGGGTGATGTCTTCATCGAACGTGTAAATCGCCCGGAAATCGCCGAGGTGCCAGTAGAACTTCGCTGCCTTACGGCGCACTTCGCCGGCGATCGCAGGCATCACCACATCACCGCAATTTCGAGAGTCGCCTGACACGGCAAATTGCCAGGTTGACGCCGGCGATTGGGCACTGAGGCGAATTTCTATCGCACCGGCGATTACCGCGGCGGCGCCACAAGACAGTGCGATCGCAGCCACATTCCCACGGCGAAAATTCATTCGAAGAGGTCCTTTGGCTAATCTGGGAAAAATTGCCGACCACGTCATCCTAGCAACAAACCCAGATTGAGACGAACGAAGTTTGAACTCTGCCCACTTCAGGACACCGGTCTGGGTATAATGCGCGGTTCCAGGGCAATGAGGTGCCTGACATGCGACAGATGATGCGACTGCTTATGCTGGCGACGTTTGCTGCGGCTTTTATTTCGCTTCCCGGTGCGACGCAGAACCGTCCGACCACGTTCGACGGATACTCCGCGGACTCGTCCGCCGCGGAGAACGGTTGGGAAGTGAAATTCCGCGCGATCCCCGATCCCAACCGGATGCGGGATTCGATGAAGCTGCTCAGCGCGCACCCGCATCATGTCGGCTCACCGTACGATCAGGAAAACGCCCAATGGATTCTGAAACAATTTCAATCTTACGGATGGGACGCGCACATCGAGACCTTCAAAGTGCTGTTCCCGACGCCACAAGAGCGTGTGGTGGAGATGACGGAGCCAACGCGCTTTACTGCGAAGCTTCAGGAGCCGGCCGTTCCGCAAGATCCGACGTCCAATCAACAAGCTGAACAATTGCCGACCTACAACGCCTACTCGATCGACGGCGACGTTACGGGACCGCTCGTTTACGTGAACTACGGAGTGCCGGCCGATTACGACGAACTCGATCGCCATGGAGTCTCCGTCAAGGGAGCGATCGTGATCGCTCGCTATGGCGGTTCCTGGCGCGGCATCAAACCGAAGGTGGCTGCGGAACATGGTGCGATCGGCTGCCTGATCTATTCCGACCCGCGCGACGACGGATA
>DASTCZ010000059.1:0-16202 GCA_035710585.1 Candidatus Acidiferrales bacterium
GCCGGAACCGACCGCATTGCGATCGACGCCGTGGGAGTCGCGCTTCTTCGCCACTTTGGGACCACTCCTGAAGTGAGCCGCGGCGCTATCTTCGAGCAGGAGCAGATCGCGCGCGCGGTCCAGCTCGGCATCGGCGTAAAAAGTCCGACTGAAATTGAGCTAGTCACCGACGATCGCGACAGCGCTGAGTATGCCGAAGTGATCCGCGACGTGCTCGACGGCAAGCCGTCGTGAGCGTTTAACGTGCAAGGTGAAGAAGAAACGCTATGGATGCTGAGCGTCGGAAACGTCTCGTCGACAAACTTGAAATGCTTAAGGTTCGTGTTGGTCAAAGTCCGGGACCGACCGTTTCACTTGAAGACTTTTTCGATGGGAACGATGATGTCGGGAGCATTGGATGTAACCTACTAGTGCATCCGGGCGTCGACCGTTTCTATCGGATTTTCAAAGAAATTCGTTGGCACCCGCGGGTTCAAGATGTGAGAGTGGAAATAAAGGACCTGGTAGACGAACACAGTTGGCCATTTGCGGACACGGTCTTCGTCCTAACATCAATGGATCGACATGAGCTGTACGAGGCGGCAGCGGAATTGAATCCTGACGAAGTGGGCGAATTCATTCCGGCGAACATCCCGGTTGACCTGCAACCGCTGAAAGACGGTATGAAGGTACTTGGGATTTGGTGGGATTGATCGAATCTGTCTACAAGCGCTTCTTTCGATCTAGACTTCTTAGTGGAAATCGTCTGAAAATCGAGTCGCTCCCAAAAACTACAGCAATTGCAAACTCCCGCCTCCGCCACTAGAATTCCCGCTCCCAACTCGCTCGATCTATGGCCAAGACCGACCGAACAATCGCCGCAGGAAGCAGCAGCCGTCAGATTCTCCTTCTGCTCGTCGTACTCTTCGCCGGCAGCGGCTGCGCGGCGCTGATCTATGAAGTTGTTTGGTATCAGTTGCTTCAGCTCACGATCGGAGCAACCACGATTTCGCTGGGATTCCTGCTGGCTTCATATATGGGCGGGCTTTGCATTGGAAGCATTGCGCTTCCGAGAAGCAAGTGGGCGAATCAGCATCCGCTCAAACTCTACGCGAAGCTCGAGCTGGGCATTGCAATTTGCGGATTGCTGGTGTTGTGGCTGCTGCCGCTGATTGATCGCCTTTACATCGCCGGATCCGTTCACGGAATGCCCGGGATGCTGCTGCGCGGCCTGATCAGCGCCATCTGCCTTTTGCCGCCGACGATTCTGATGGGCGCCTCGCTGCCTGCCATCGTGCGCTGGACTCGCTCAACGCTGCGCGGCGCCGAGTGGTGGGGCCTCCTGTATGGCGGAAATACAGCTGGAGCCGTGTTTGGATGCTTGCTCGCCGGGTTTTATTTGCTGCGGCTCTTCAACGCGGCGACTGCAACTTATGCGGCAGCGGGGATCAATCTTCTCGTCGCGGGCGTGAGCTTTCTTGTGGCGCGAAGCATCCCGGCGCAAGAGCCGGAAACAGAAGTAGGCAAAGTCGCTGCGAATGACGTCCGATCGCAGAATTCCGGAGCGCGCTGGCCAGTCTACGCGACGATCGCTCTTTCGGGAGCGACTGCGCTCGGGGCGGAAGTGGTCTGGACGCGGCTCCTGGGGATGCTGCTGGGCGCGACGGTGTACGTCTTCTCGATCATTCTTGCCGTATTTCTCGTCGGGCTGGCACTGGGCAGCGGGCTCGGCGCGTGGAGTCTGCGCGCGATCAAGCCGCGCGCAGCGTTGGGATGGTGCCAAATACTTTTGACGCTTGGCATCGCGTGGACCGCGTACATGATCGCCGAGTCGCTTCCCTACTGGCCCGTGAATCCGCTTCTCGCGCCGGATCCCTGGTACATCTTCCAACTCGATCTGGTGCGATGCATCTGGGCGATCCTGCCCGCCACGATTCTCTGGGGCGCCAGCTTTCCGCTCGCCTGCGCTGCGATTGCGGATTCGAGCGAGGATGCGGGCAAGGTTGTGGGGAGCGTATATGCGGCCAACACACTGGGAGCCATTTTTGGCGCACTGATCGTAAGCCTTGTCTTGATCCCGGCGATCACGACGCAACACTCTCAACAGGTGCTTTTGATTCTGGCGGCACTGAGCAGCCTTTTTGTTCTGGCGCCGGCGGCAATTCGCGCGCGCTCAGTTATCAGAATTGCCGGACTTTGCGTCGCGATGCTGGTGGCCGGGCTGCTGGCGTGGCGATTGCAACCGGTTCCCGGCGAACTGATCGCCTACGGCCGGAAAATGGCCACGTCAGCGGGACATTCTAAGGTGCTTTACACGCGCGAGGGGCGAAATTCTTCCGTCGCGATCACTCGCTGGCAGGATGGCGCGACGGAAATTGATGTGAATGGCCACGTCGAGGCTTCGAGCGAACCGTACGACATGAAGTTGCAGCGCATGGTCGGGCATCTCGCGGCGCTGCTGCACCCAAATCCGAAATCCGTGCTCGGGATCGGATTCGGAGCTGGCGTTTCTGCGGGCACGTTTACACGCTACCCGACGATTAAGAAGATCACTGTGTGTGAAATCGAGCCGGTGATTCCACCGACTTCGACAATGTTTTTTGCGCGCGAAGACTACGCAGTGATGAATAACCCGCACACCACAATCGTCTATGACGACGCGCGTCACTTCGTGCTTACGACCAGCCAGAAATTCGACGTGATCGCGTCCGATCCGCTCGACGTGTTCGTGAAAGGCACCGCGGCGCTTTATTCGAAGGAATATTTCGAATCGATTAAGGCGCACTTGAACCCTGGCGGAATTTTTACGCTTTACGTGCCGCTGTACGAAACCGATCTCGACACGATCAAGAGCGAAATCGCCACGTTTTTCGAAGCATTCCCGCACGGAACCATCTGGTCTAACACGATCAATGGGCAAGGGTACGACACCGTGTTTATGGGGCAGGCTGAGCCGCTGCAAATCAATCTCGATGACGTCGAGCAGCGCCTCGCTAGAGCTGATTACGCCGACGTTGCGGACTCGCTGCATGAAATCGGCGTCGATTCGGCGGTTTCACTTTTTTCCACGTACACTTCGCAAAAATCCGATCTCGATACCTGGCTTGCGGGAGCGCAGATCACACATGATGCTGACTTGCGGCTGCAATACCTCGGCGGCTGGGGCATCAACTCGAGCCTTGAAGACATCATTTACCGTCAACTGCTGAGCTACCGTACGACGCCTTCGAATCTCTTCACAGGCTCGCCAGACCGGCTGCGTTCGCTTTTCTACGCAATCAATTACGGCGGCCAGTAAACCGATCGGCTCTGATCGGATATCTCTTCGAAAACTTTGGGGAACTCGGTTCTCTCGGGAGAATCGCCGGCCACGGCGTTTCAGTACGCTTATGAATTCCTTACGGATTCCTTATGCGTTCATTACAGCGCAGCGCATAGCCTTCCCGAAGGTGATGGTCGGAGACCAAAAGGAAGCGGCCCAATTACCGGCAAGAGATAGACATGCTCTTCGTGCTGGTTTGTTTGCTCGCTATCGGGTTTCTGATTTATAGCTTGTGGCATTTCTGGAAAGAGTGGCTGGTTGGACGAACCCTGGAAATTTCGCGCGGCGGCCACACAGCTCGGCGAAAAGAAAATCGGCATGAGCGATCTACGATACAAAAGCTTCGAAATCAGAAATGAGCCAAGGAGGCAATGATGCCGCTTCCCAACTTTCGAGTGCAGTTTGGAACTTTGACCGCCGCCATTTTGGTGTCGGCGATCGCGCTATGCCCACAGACGAGCCGCGGCCAATCGCTTAGCGGCATAGCTTCGCAGTCTCAAGACGCCGACCGGCAGAAGGAACTTCTCCAGCGAATCGATCGCCTGGAGAAACGAGTCGCCGAACTAGAAGAGCGCTTGAACCAATCCGCGAGGCCGGCATTACTCTCAGTTGCGGTTAAAGACGCCGCGGCTTCTTCTGAAGAGACAGCTTCGGCTCCGTCTGCCGAAGCGCCTGTAGCTTCGCTGATCGGCACTACAGCGTCGCCGGGGCCGGAGAATAGTACCGCCAACGCGACGCCCGGGCGCGCGGACAACCCCGCCTCGGCTCTAGTGGCGGCCGCGCAGGAAGCCGCCGCGCCGACAAAGCCCGCGAAATCCGAGCCATTTGCATTCGCGGATTGGACCTGGCTGAACGGAAACCCGCGAACCAAGACCGCCGCGATGGACACGAAATTCTTCACTCCAGAGATTCGCGCGGACGTCGATTACAACCTGGATTTCGCGCACCCGGCAGATCACACGATCGGCGGATCAAGCGAGGTTTTCCGATCAGGTGAGGTTCAGCTTACTCAGCTTGGAGTCGGAGGAGACTTTCATTTCGATAACGTTCGAGCCCGCTTGATGACCCAGTTCGGGATGTACGCGCAGACGACTCCGCGAAACGATGCGAGCCCAGCGGTCGGGCAGTGGAATCTCGATACGGCATACCGCTACATCTCCGAGGCGTACGGCGGCTATCACTTCAACGTGATGCATGGCCTCAACGTCGATGCGGGCATCTTCATGTCGTACATCGGTCTGTTCAGCTACTACAACTTCGACAACTGGGCTTATCAGCCGTCGTATGTGTCATCGAACACGCCTTGGTTTTTCAATGGGCTGCGCGTCCAACTATTTCCTACCGATAAGCTCAAGGTCGAATATTGGTACATCAATGGGTGGCAGTCGTACGGAAAGTTCAACAAGTTTCCCGGAATGGGCGGCCAGATTCTTTATCGGCCGAAGAGTTGGCTGTCGCTGGTCTTCAACAACTACGGCATGGGCACGGACACGCTCGGCGTGCCTCAGCGCTCGCGCATTCACACCGACGACAGCGTGGAAGTGAAGTATTACGAAAACCCCGAAAAGTATCTCGACCGTATGGCATTTTCCCTAACAGGCGACGCAGGCTGCGAATACGGAGGCGGCGTGAGCTGTTATCACAACACCGCCGGCGGACCGAAGCAGAGTTTCCTCGGATTCATGTTGTACAACCGCTGGTGGTTCAATAACGACCGTTACGGATTCACGCTCGGCGGCGGCAGAATCAACAACCCCGGCCGGTATCTCGTGCTGCTTCCTCCAATCAATGGAGCTGACGCGATCACCGGCTCGCCGTATTTCCCGGAAGCTCCGGGCCTGCAATTCAAGGCGTGGGACGCTTCGGCGACCTTCGACTACATGCCGAGCCAATACATCACGTTCCGATGGGAATTCGACCATCGAGCCGCGAACGTGCCGTATTTCTCAGGCCACGGTGGAATCACCCCGGCCGGTGGCAACACCGGAGACCCGACGCAAATCATTCCGGGATTCACGCCCGATCTGCGAAAGACCGAGAATCGGCTGAACCTCTCAATTCTGGTGAAATTCTAATGCGCGACATCATCTTCATCGCGCTGACGATTGCATTTTTCGCACTGGCGATCGCTTACGTGTACGCGTGCGATCGCCTCAAGTAGAGGCCCTGATGCTCGCGAATATCACACTTTTGATCGTTTCGGCTTTGCTCATGCTCTACCTCGTAGCCGCGTTGCTGTGGCCGGAGAAGTTCTGACATGACTGCAAATGGGTGGTTTCAAATCTTCGTCTTCTTCGCGGCGGTTTTTCTCATCACGAAGCCTCTGGGAATTTACATCGCGAAAATCTTCAGCCGCGAGAAAACATTCTTTGATCCCATCCTTCGGCCGGTTGAACGCCTGATTTACCGACTCACCGGCGTTGATGAGGCGGCTGAAATGCCCTGGACCCAGTATGCCGTGTCGATGTTGCTGTTCACCGTCGTAACGATGGTCGTGCTATACCTCATGCAGCGCGGCCAGCGCTATCTCGGCTTCAATCCTCAAAAATTCCCAGGCGTGGCGCCGGACCTTGCCTGGGGTACGTCTGCCTCGTTTACCTCCAATACAGACTGGCAAGCCTACAGCGGCGAATCCACGATGAGCTATCTCACGCAGATGGCGGGCCTCGCGTACCACAATTTCATCTCCGCGGCGGTCGGCATCGTGCTCGCCATCGTTGTGATTCGCGGCATCGCGCGCCGGGAAACTGACCGGCTCGGGAATTTCTGGGTGGACCTCACGCGCTGTCTTCTCTGGCTCCTGCTTCCGCTTTGTCTAGCCGGCTCGCTCGTTCTCGTTTCGCAGGGAGTGATCCAGAATCTCAAGCCCTACACGATGGCCGCGATTGTCGAGCCGCAATCCGTCCAGGTCACCGCCGTGGACGGAAAGATCTCGACACAGATCGTTCGCGAACAAACGATCGCGCAAGGCCCCGTCGCCTCGCAGGAGATCATCAAGGAACTCGGTACGAATGGCGGAGGCTTCTTCGGCGCCAATAGCGCGCATCCCTTCGAAAATCCCACGCCGTTCACGAACTTCTTCCAGATGCTCGCGATCTTGGCGATTCCGAGCGGACTGACTTACACGCTCGGGCGTATGACCGGCTCGCAGCGCCACGGCTGGGCCGTCTGGTCGGCGATGCTCGTACTCTGTCTCGCGGCAGTCGCAACCGCCTACTGGGCGGAGGCGCGCGGCAATCCTCTCCTTGCGGCTGCGAATCAAGAGACCACTTCCGCGCAGTCCGGCGGCAACATGGAAGGAAAGGAAACTCGCTTCGGCATCGTCAACTCCGCTCTCTTCGCCTCAGTCACCACCGACGCAAGCTGCGGCGCCATCAACGGCCAGCACGATTCCTTCACTCCGCTCGGCGGAATGGTGCCGCTGGTCAATATCATGCTCGGCGAAGTCGTTTTCGGCGGAGTAGGTTCCGGACTCTATGGAATGATCGTCTTCGTAATTCTTTCCGTTTTCATCGCCGGTTTGATGGTGGGACGCACGCCGGAATACCTCGGCAAGAAAATCGAAGCGTATGACGTGAAGATGGCCATGCTCAGTGTGCTGATTCTTAGCCTGACCATTCTCGGCTTCACGGCGATCGGCGTGGCATCGAAATTTGGCACGTCGGGCATTTCGAATCCCGGCCCGCACGGACTCACGCAGATTCTTTACGCCTACGTTTCCAGCACCGGAAACAACGGCTCGGCCTTCGGCGGCCTGAGCGTCAACACGCTTTGGTACAACACATCCACAGGGATTGCGCAAATCCTGGGCCGTTTCTTCATGATCGTCCCAATCATCGCCATCGCGGGGAATCTCGCGCAGAAGAAAACTGTCCCGGAATCGGCCGGCACGTTTCCCGTCACCACGCCGCTTTTTACCGTCCTTCTGATGTCCGTCGTTATTATCGTCGGCGCACTCACATTTTTCCCGGCGCTGAGCCTCGGCCCGATTCTCGAACACCTGTTTATGCATGCAGGCAAGGTCATTTAATCCATGCCCAACGAACCCAAATCCTCGAAGAAGTCTCTCTGGACCTCCGGTATCGTCATTCGCGCGCTGTGGGATTCCGCCGTCAAGCTCAATCCGCGCACGCTTGCCAAAAACCCCGTCATGTTCGTTGTCGAGGTGGGCGCCGTGGCCACGACAGTGGACCTCGCTTATGGAATCATTCGTCATCTGCCTGGCTTCGGTTTCGCGTTTCAAATCACCGTGTGGCTGTGGTTCACAGTTCTCTTCGCAAATTTTGCGGAAGCTATGGCCGAAGGCCGCGGCAAGGCGCAAGCCGATACCCTTCGCAGAGCCCGTGCCGAAACCCTGGCGCACCGCCTTTCTGTCAACGGCAGCCTGGAGGAGGTTCCAGGGTCCAAGCTTCGAACCGGCGACCTCGTCGTCGTGTCCGCGGGTGAGCTCATTCCCGGAGATGGCGAAGTTATCGAAGGCGTCGCTTCGGTGGACGAATCGGCCATCACGGGTGAATCAGCGCCTGTAATTCGCGAATCGGGCGGAGACCGAAGCGCAGTCACCGGAGGCACCCGCGTGCTTTCTGACGAAATCAAAATTCGCATCATGTCGAATCCGGGCGAGACCTTTCTCGACCGAATGATCAAGCTCGTCGAGGGCGCCGAACGCCAGAAGACTCCGAACGAGATCGCGCTGAACATTCTTCTTGCCGGCCTCACGATTATTTTTCTTCTCGCCGTTGTGACGCTGCAGCCGATGGCGATCTACTCCGGTGCGCCGCAGTCTCTCTTCGTTCTGGTTTCGCTGCTCGTGTGCCTGATTCCCACCACGATTGGCGGTTTGCTCTCGGCGATCGGCATTGCGGGGATGGACCGCGTCGTACAGCGCAATGTGCTGGCCATGTCCGGACGCGCGGTTGAAGCGGCAGGTGACGTGGATACCCTCTTGCTCGACAAGACGGGAACGATCACGCTCGGCAATCGCCGCGCAACGGATTTCATTCCCGCGCCTGGCGTCAACGATAGCGATCTCGCTGATGCCGCCCAACTCGCCTCGCTCGCCGATGAGACTCCCGAAGGGCGCAGCGTCGTGGTGCTTGCCAAGGAGAAATACGGACTCCGTGGCCGCGACCTCTCGAACGCCGCAACGACTTTTATTCCCTTCTCCGCGACCACGCGCATGTCCGGAGTTGACATAGATGGCCGCGAAATTCGCAAAGGTTCGCAAGACGCCATCGCTAATTACGTGGCCAGGAATGGCGCCGGCGTTCCAGCGGAAATCGAAGAAGTCGTTCGCGCTATCTCCAACTCGGGTGGAACTCCTCTTCTCGTCGCCGAAAGTCGCCGCGTTCTTGGTGTGATTCACCTGAAAGACATCGTCAAAGGTGGCATGCGCGAGCGCTTCGAGCAGTTGCGGGCGATGGGAATTCGCACAGTAATGATCACGGGGGACAATCCTCTGACCGCCGCGGCGATCGCGCGCGAAGCGGGCGTCGATGATTTTCTCGCCCAGGCCAGGCCGGAAGACAAGCTCGCGCTGATCCGCGCCGAACAGGCCAAAGGCAAGCTCGTCGCTATGACCGGCGATGGAACGAATGACGCGCCCGCGCTCGCGCAAGCCGACGTCGGAGTGGCGATGAACGCCGGCACGCAAGCCGCGAAGGAAGCGGGCAACATGGTCGATCTCGACTCCAATCCGACGAAGCTCATCGAGATCGTTGAAATTGGCAAGCAATTGCTCGTGACTCGCGGCGCCCTCACGACTTTCTCCGTTGCCAATGACGTTGCGAAATACTTCGCCATCATTCCTGCGATGTTTGCCGGCGCTTTCCCGGTCCTCGGAGTGCTCAACATCATGCGGCTCAAGACGCCGGAATCCGCTGTACTGAGCGCGGTAATTTTCAATGCGCTGATCATTATCGTCTTGATTCCACTCGCGCTTCGCGGCGTCCGTTACCGGCCGCTCGGAGCGGAGGTGCTGCTGCGTCGAAATCTATTCATATATGGACTCGGTGGGATCGTCGCGCCATTCGTCGGAATCAAGCTCGTCGATGTATTCATCACTTGGCTGCGGCTAGCGTGAGGGCGCATACGACCATGAAAAAAGAACTGTTCACAGCAATTCGGATGATGATAGCGACCACAGTGCTACTCGGCTTGATTTATCCGCTCGCTGTCACAGGCATCGCCCAACTCATCTTTCCAAAACAGGCCAACGGCAGCCTCATCGTTTCGTCCAGCGGACAAGTGACCGGCTCGAGCCTGCTGGCGCAGCCATTCGGCTCGCCGCAATACTTTCATCCGCGGCCATCCGCGGCGGGCGCGAACGGATACGATCCGACTTCGTCTTCCGGTTCATACCTGGGACCCACAAACAAACAGCTCATCGATCGCGTCAATTCCACGACGGCTTCATTGCACGCTGAAAACTCCAGCGCGCCGGTGCCGATCGATCTCGTCACCACGTCCGGCTCGGGGCTCGATCCCGAGATTTCCCCCGCCGCGGCGGAGTTTCAAGTTCCGCGCGTCGCTCGCGAGCGCCGCATGAGTGAAGATTCGGTCCGCGAACTCGTTCGCAGACATACGCTCGCCCGCCAATGGGGATTTCTCGGCGAACCGGGAGTCAACGTGCTGGAGTTGAATCTGGATCTCGACCGGGTTTCGCCGGCGCGCTGATCCGATTGGAGTTAATGCGCAAATATTGGGCCGGCATGCGGGAAGCTCGAGATCAGGGCTTTGCGACGAAGCGGTATCCGACCCACGGTTCGGTTTTCAGGAATTTGGGATTGTGGGGGTCGCGCTCGATTTTCTTTCGAAGCTGATTGATGAAGACGCGAAGGTATTCAGTTTCGTCGCCGTAGTCCGGGCCCCACACGGTTTGGAGAAGTTTGCGATGCGCGACTGCTTTGCCGCGATTGAAAACCAGGAATCGCAGCAACTCGAACTCCTTTGGAGTGAGCCGCACGTCTTTTCCTCGAACGCGCACCTGGCGGCTCTCGAAATCCACGCTCAAATCGCCCGAAACGAATCTCGGCACCGCATCCGAAGGAGCTGCGCGCCGGAGCGCCGCGCGAATTCGCGCGAGAAGTTCCTCGATGCCGAAGGGTTTGACGACGTAGTCGTCGGCGCCGGCATCGAGCGCGCTCACTTTATCGCGTTCGGAATTGCGGACGGTAAGCATCACGATGGGCACGTCGCTGCCGCTGCGAATCTCGCGGCAAGCATCGAGCCCGGTCATTCCAGGCATGTTCACATCGAGCAGGACAAGGTCCGGCCGTGAGTCTCGCACCTGATCGAGAGCTTCCTCACCGCTCTTCGCCTCCGCGACAGCATAGCCCTGTGCTGACAAGGCTGTGCGCATCACTCGGCGGATCTGCGGCTCGTCGTCGACCACGAGAATCGTTCCGTGACTCATGCCGCGTTGGCTCCCGCTCGTTCGATCGGCAAAGTGAAGGAAAAAACGCTGCCATGACCCAGTTGGCTGGTCACGCTGAGCGATCCTCCGTGCGCTTCGACAATCGCTTTTGCAATGGGCAGGCCCATCCCTGTGCCTTGCACACGGTATCGCTGGTCTTCGCCGCGATAAAACTTGTCGAAGATCAACGCAAGCTCCTGGTCATCGATTCCATTGCCGCGGTCTGCGACGCTAATTGTTACAAACTCTCCCGATTGTTCCGCAGTGATTGCAACCGGCTGATCGGGCGTCGAATACTGGTTCGCGTTTTCGAGGAGATGGACGAGAACTTCCCGGGCACGGGGGAGATCGGCCCACAGCTTTGGAAGATTCGGCGCGACGCGCAGTTCTATGGAGCGCGCGCCTATCGTGGCGCGGGTCTCCATGACGGCGCTGCGAATCAATTCATCTGCGGTGTACCCGCCACGGTTCAGTTTCACTTCGCCGGCATCGAGCTGCGCCATTTCGGAGGCTTCACCCACCAAGCGGTTCAAGCGATCGCTTTCTTCGTTGATGATGGCGAGAAACTCGCGCCGCTGCCCATCGTCCAGCGAAGCGCCAGAAAGCAGGCTTGTTACGGAAGCTTTGATGGAAGTGAGCGGCGTGCGCAGATTGTGGGTGATCGAGTCGAGGAGCGCGGTTCGCAATCTTTCGCCCTCGCGCGCGGCCTCGGTCTGGCCGAGTTGTTCGACCGCTCGGGCGCGCTCCACGGCGATGGCAATGAGGCTGCCGATCGCTTCAATGGTGTGCTTCGAAAGAACCGCGCCGGAAATGCCGAGAGATCCGATCGGCCGCAGGCCGAGCCTCACGGGCGCGAAACTTACTCCCGCATCGGCGTCAACCACGGGCTCGTCGCGCACCACCGCTTCGCGCAGCCGCTGCAGATCGAGCTGCGGGATCGCCGGGCCGGAGTTGTAGATCTTTTCTTTTTCGGCGAGAAAGAGCGCCGCCGCGCCAACTTCGAAAACATCCACGATTTGCGCCGGAATGCGATTCAGCAGCCGGATGACGTTGCCCGTTTCGAGCATCTTCTGGCTGAACGCGTAAAGCCTTTCGATTTCGCGTCTGCGCGCCAGAGCTTCCATGGCTTTGGTTTTCGCGCGGGTGGAAAGGTGGCTAGCCATTACCGCCACGCCCAGGAAAGCGAAAAGCGCGACCCAATTTTGCGGATCGGCGATCGTGAACGTGCCCACAGGCGGCAAGAAGAAATAATTGAACGCGAGCATCGCGGCCACAGACATCAGGACCGCGATCAGCAATCCCCAATAGGTGGAAACGATCAAGATCGCGAGCAAAAGGGTGAGGGCTACCGTCGTCGAGTTTACGTGCAGAACACGGCGGTAGAAGTAGATGATTCCGGCGACGATCAGCAGCGCGCTGCACAATTGCAAAGCGCGCATGACAGCTCTCTCGCGCATGCAGACATTCTACTGTAGGCTTCCCCGTGTCCGCTAAACCCAGTTCACGCATGCCAAAGACGCCCGAGCAATGGCTGGCCGAGGCTTCGCCCGAGCCGCGCACGCGCGGAAACCTGAAGCTTTTCCTTGGCTACGCTCCGGGCGTGGGCAAAACGTTCAGCATGCTGAGCGAGGCGATCCGCCGCCGGGGCCGAGGCGAAGAGGTCCTGGCCGGAATCATCGAGACACACGGACGAGCAGGCATCGCGGAGCTTCTCTCGCAAGTCGAGGTTATTCCCCGAAAAAAAATCGAATACAAAGGAACCGTGTTCGAAGAGCTGGATACCGCAGCCGTCATCGCGCGGCATCCATCGGTCGTGTTGATCGACGAGCTGGCCCACACAAACATTCCCGGAAGCCAGCATCGGAAGCGGTATGAAGACGTGCTCGAAATCATGAAAGCAGGCATCGACGTACTTTCCACCGTCAACATCCAGCACATCGAAAGCATCGCGCCGACGGTGAGGGCAATTACGGGGGTTTTGGTCCGCGAAACCGTGCCCGATTGGATCCTGCAGATGGCTTCGGAGACGGTGATGGTCGATCTGACGCCTGAAGCGCTGCAAAATCGCATGAAGCGCGGTGACATCTATGCCAAAGAGAAAGTGAATCAGGCGCTGCGGAGCTTTTTTCGGCCGGGAAATCTCATTGCGTTGAGAGAACTTGCGCTACGGCAGGTGGCGGAGCAGGTCGATCGCAGCCTGGAAACCTACATGGCGGAAAAGGACATCCGCGACCTATGGCCTGTGCGCGAGCGTATCGCGGTGTGCGTGAGCTCCCATCCGAAGGCGCAGTATCTTGTCGCGCGCGCGGCGCGGATGGCCCGCCGGATGGATGCCGAATTGTACGTGGTGCACGTAACGACGGAAGACGGCGAAAGCGAACAGGACAAGAAGTCACTCGAGGGAAATCTGCAACTCGCTGAAAGCCTGGGCGCCAAGGTGGTGCATTTGAAGGGGCATACAATCTCCGGAGCCGCCGCTGAGTTTGTCCGCGAGAAGCATATTACTCACGTGATTTTTGGCCGCAGCGCGGTAGAGGGTTGGAAGAAGTTCCTTTACATGCGCGCGATGAATCGATTTCTCGCGATCGCTCCGGGCGTGGACGTGCACATGATCACGCAAGAGCCGGAGTGAGCGTGTAACGTCTCAAAACGCGGACTGACTTTCAGGCGGAACGCGACAATTCGGCGACTCTTCCCGGGCGCACACAGGACAGCTCAAGTGAAGCTGTTTGTATGACCTGTTCGACGGTCGAACCATCCTTCGGAAACGACGCAGCGCCGGCAAAAACCGCGGCGCCTATCTCTTCCGATTCGAGCCGTGACACGATGCGATTGACGAGATAGCGCGCGCCGGCCATCGAGGTTTCCGGCAGGACGATTGCGAGCTCTCGAGCCGAGTAGCGAAACGGCACGTCGTTCAAACGGCAGACCTCCCCGATCACGCTGGCGAGCTTGCAAAGATCGCGATTCGTTTCGAGCGGCGTCGGCGTTTCGCTGGAACGGCCCGAATCGACTACTCTCATCAGGAGAATGGAAAACGAACGGCCGCTACGCTCCGATCGCCGCGATTCAGAACGAAACACCGACTCGAGAGCCGCCGTTGTCAACATTCCGGTCAGAGGATCGCGCGCCATCGCCTGGGAATCGGGCGAACCATCGACGTGCTTACCGTTCGCTTCGAACGCGGTCAGCAGCCCGGCCGTATCGCCTTCGAACTCAATCCCGGTGATTGCCGCGTCCCAGCGCTGCACGTTGCCTTCGCGCGTGAGGATCTTGATCTCCATGCGCGAGGCAGCCTGGGGATCGCGAAGCGAGGCGAACCCAGTTTCGATCAACGTCGCGTGCGAATCGGGATGCAGTAGCTCCCAGGTCCCGAGCCGCTGCAGATCGTCCTGCGAGTAGCCGCTCAGCGAAATAGCAGCGCGATTTGCGAACAAGAATCGCGAGCCGCGGTAGATCAGGACAGCCGCGGGGAGCGCATCGGCGAGAATACGGAATTTCCGTTCGCTATCGCGAAGCGCGAGATCTGTGGCGCGATGCACCTGTCGGATGGCGCGAGCTTCCACGGCGCGGCTGACCGCGGCGACGACTTCGGCGGCGTCGGAACTGAGGATGACGTCCGAAACGCCCGCGCGCATCAGTTCCACGGCGCGCGCCGGAGAGAGCTTCTTTGCCAACACGAGCAGCGGTACGCTGGAATCGTGCTTCTGCAGCACGCGGAAGGCGTCGAGGACCGACCAACCGTCCAAGTCGTCTTCCGCGATTACGATATTGTGCTGAAAGGCGGCCAGCGCGCGTTCGAACTCCTGGCGCGAGGTTGCCTTCGTGCCCACCGAGCGAAAGCGGGTGCGCTTCAGCGAATCGACGATCTGGGCGATGTCCGGGTCGCTGATTTCCAGGTACAAAATGCTGAGCGGCGCCTGCGCCGCAAGTACATCGACTGCAGTGTGCATCACGTCCTCCTCAGGGCGCTGAACCTAACGGCTTGCGGCGGCGAAACTTTGTTCCGTTTCCGCGCGGGTCACTTCGTAATAGCTGATCTTCACTCCAACTCCGTATGGCTGCCCGAACGCTAGCCCGGGATGCACGCGCACGACCATCGCGGCGCAGTCCCACTCCGCCTCGGGCGATCCGGTGATGGCTTCGGGCATACGGATGCGGATCTGTATCGGCGAGCCGATCTTGAGGGATTCGTTCGTCAGAAGATAAAGGCCTCTTTCCGAAACATTCGTCGTGATTGCTTCGACGAACTCTGAAGGCGAATTCCAAGCTCGATAATGAATCGGAACGCGAACGTCGAAACGCTGGGCAAAACGGCGATCGGACATTTTCATGGAAACCTCGATCGCGCGAAGGAAGGGAGTTGCGCGATGACAATCTAAGAAGGGGTAGCCCTCAATGTAACGCCGGATTTTTCAATGTCAAGACCCAGTAGTAATCACCCGTTCGCGAATGGAACAAGCGAGGTCTGCGCACGAGCCCGCGCCACTCTGGCGGCGGCTCGAAAGTTCTGCTTGCTTTTTCGCGAACGAACTGTACGATGCCGCGCAATCGGGAGAATTTATGCGCTCCGTTTGGTTGTCGGGTGCTCTCTGTTTGTGCGCGGTTCCGTCGGCCGCGCAAGAAATCGGAAAAGTGAAATTCGTCGCGGGAGCAGTAACTGTCTCCCGCAGCGGTGCGACGCAGAATGCGCACACTTAGCGCTATTAAAAGCGATATCGCAAAAACTACCGCCGGGCGAGACTTGCCATCTCGAACGTGAAGTTTTCCACCGCGTCACGATTTTCTCGCGGTACTTTGCGCTTGTGATTTTAAGTATCGAGGGCTAGCCTACTTCAACAAAACCAAGGAGAAGCAGTTGGGGGATGTGTGATCCACCGAAAGACCGGCAAGAGCGATCTGCCGGAAGACCGACGTCAACCACAACGACACGACAAATTCACACCTGCTCGACGGGGGCCTTTCGATGAGAGACAAGTTCTTTTCCATCCTAATCATTCTTGCCGCAGCGCTTTTGGCGCCATCGGCGCTTCGTGCGCAAGTGACCGGTAGCTTTTCCGGCACGGTGTTGGACAAATCCGGCGCGGCCATTTCCGGCGCCACTGTGATAGCGACCAATCAAGGCACAGGCGTCGCACGAGAGACGAAGAGCGACGACACCGGCCACTATTCGATACCGCTACTGCCTGTCGCGATTTACACCGTGCGCGCGGAATACAAAGGCTTCCAGCCGGTGGAGAGCAAGGATCTTCGGCTTCAGGTTGACGAAGCGCGCGAACTTGATTTTTATCTCGCGCCAGCGACGCAGACTCAACAGATCCAGGTGTCGGCGTCGGCGGTTGCGGTCGAGACCGCAAACCCAACTCTCGGACAGGTGATCACCGCGCAGGAAGTGCAGCTGCTTCCGCTCAACGGGCGCGATTTCGTGCAGCTGGCCACGCTCACGCCGGGCACGACGCAGGAGACGAACACGAACAGCTTTTTCAA
>DASTCZ010000060.1:0-3174 GCA_035710585.1 Candidatus Acidiferrales bacterium
GGATGGCAGCGTGGATGCGATTGCGACGGACCACGCGCCGCACGAACCTTCGACGAAGGCGGTTGAGTTCGACAAAGCGCCGTTTGGGATTACGGGCTTCGAGACGGCTCTCGCGCTTTCGCTCGAGCAGCTTTATCACTCAGGCCGAATCAAGCTATCGCAGCTCGTCGGACTATTCACTTCCGGCCCTGCAAAGGTGCTTGGAATCAAGAGAACGCTCGCCGCGGGCGAACCCGCCGACGTTACGATTTTTTCATTGGAGCGCCGGTGGAAATTCCGAGCTGCCGATTCGGCAAGCAAATCGCGGAACACTCCGTTTGACGGCCGTGAATTCCGCGGAGGGCCCGTCGCCATGATCGTCGCGGGCCGTGTGGTACACAGCCAACCGGTATAAAGCACTGGCGCCCCAGACTCTCCTACTGTGCAGATGAACGCCGAGCCGCCAAGTCGCGCACAAGTCATCTTCCGCTACACCTGGATTGGCGTTGCAGTAGTCGCCGCGATTGTCGGCTGGACGCTCTATTCGCGTTGGGAAGACAACCGCAGGGCCGCGCGCGACATGCAGGAACGACTACGGCGAGAAGATGCACGCGCTGCAGAGATGATGGGCGGCAATCGCTTCGACATTCTGCAATTCTACGCAAGCCCTCGCGACGCGAACCGCGGCGAGAGCGTTGCGCTCTGTTACGGAGTTTCGAACGCGAAGACCGTGAAGCTCGATCCGCCGAGCGCGACGGTGTGGCCTTCATTCGCCCGGTGCGTGTCGGTCACGCCGCCAGTTGGCAAGACAACCTACACGCTCATAGCCGATGACGGCGCGGGCCACACGAAAACTTCTTCCGTCGAAGTGACGGTACACTGACGCCGCGCTAAACGAGCGCGCGACGCGAGTGCCTTCTAATTGAGTTCCGCTAGTTCGGTCTAATGCATGCCTCCGGCTTCGGCCGACGACAGCATCAAGCCATTGAATAAAAACTTGAAAGTTCCGTGAGGCTGCCCGCGGAAAGTGACCTCTGGTCCGAGGACGAACACCTGACCCTTTCCGATTCGCGATTCCGTGATCGCGGTGCCGCCATCGAGATATGCCTGGCCCCAGGCCCAACCGCTATCGAGCGTGTGCGAGCCGGAATACCAGGCCACGGGCACAGCGCGCGCCGAGGCACTGGGAACGAGCCGGAAAACCGGGCTGCTATCGAAATCCACGTCGGCTTCGCTCGGCATGCCGAATGCGAGCGGTTGCGTGTTATCGATGGTCACGCGCATCAACGAGCCCGGAATATAAAACTTTTCGCCAGGCAAGTGATGTTCCGCGCCGTCGGAACCCATCTCGACGAGATAGTCCGACACAGGAACTCCAAGCAGGGAAGCCAGCGAAGTCGAACTGCCGATCGTCAGGACCGAGCCGCCGCCCTCGACGAATTTTTTCAGCTGCGGCAAGGTCGTATCTTCGCTGATTCGGCCAACCCATCCTCGGTATTGCTCAGGGATGCGGCTCTCATCGAGCTGACCGCCGCGTCCTCCCGCACCTCCGCCTCGGCCACCTGCGCCGGGCGCGCGATATGCGCCGTCCGTGAAAACGAGCACATCGAATTTCGCAGACAGATCGCCTGCATCCAACTGCTTCGGATAGACGATCTCGTAGGGGAATTCAAATTGTTCGAAGAGCCACCTCAGCCAGCCGGCAGGCATTAGGCCACCGTACTGGTCGTACAAGCCGATACGCGGCGCTTTCAGTTTCAAGAGTTCGCCCGCAGGAGCGCTCGCCACGCCATGCACCGGAACGCCGAGCTCTTTCGCGCCCTGCTGCAAGATCGGCGTCGCAGCGGATGACGCAGGAACCCAAATCGCGCCTGCACCCATCTCCTGGCCGTCGGCTTGCGCATTCTGCCGCGCCCAAAATACATCGGCGTGATTTTTCAGAAGGCGATTGACCAGAATGAACGAGTTGTTGATGCGGTGCGAAATCAGATAACCAGCGGGATTGGCCGCGCCGGTTACGCTGGCGGCAGGCATTGGCTGCAGGGCGTAGCCGATTTGCGTGAACGATCCGTCGAACGCGTCGTAAACGCGATCGAACTGGACGCCCATTTGATAGGCAAGCGTCCAGCCGGCCACGTCGTAAGGCGGAATGGGCGGGCCGCCGGGATAGCGGAAATCATTCGGGTGATCCTGCGGCTGGAACATGTCCATCACAAACGGGCGCGAGGCCTGCGCAGTTTTCACAACAAATGATCCGGCGGGGTAACTCTTGCCCGCGACTTGAAACGTGGCACTCGCTTTCATTATTTCGACGCCGTTTTTGAGCAGTGTATTTACAAATTTCGTTGCTGTGGCGAAATCCGGCTGATCCGCTGAAATAACGAATCCTCGCGGATCTTTCATTTTTGGATCGTGCAGGACTTTTTCGTAGAGATCCGAAGGCACGACCGGAATTCCGATTCCGCCCGGCAGCATCACGGCAGCCGAATCTCCGCCAGCCGCCGCAACTCCGGCTCCTCCGCGTCCTCCACGTCCCCCGCGTCCTCCACCGGCCGCGCCTTCCGCGACGGCCGCTTCGCGAAGAGCTTCGATGCGCTTTGGCGTGACGGTCCAATTGTCCTGGCTGCCACGCTGAATCGAGTTCCGGCCCATTTGATAAATGTTGTAGAGCAGCACTTCGCGGTTGCGCGAAGCGTAATCGAGAATCGCGCGATTGTTCTGCACTTCGTAAGCGATTGATTGCGCGTAGTGCCACGTCTGCGGCGCGATGGGCAGCGGCCAATCCCCCTGCGGCAATTGCTTGTCGGGAGCGAGCTGAATCTGGATCGGCGTCGGATCGCCGATGATTTCGGTCAGGATGCCGATGATGTTGTGAAAATAGGCCGTGGTGCGAAGGCCGCCATTCCACCACGTGGAGTAGTTCGAGCCGCTGCGCATCGCCGAGCCGCCTTTGCCTTGCTCGACGAGCCGCGTGTGCATCGCGGTGCCAACCGCTTCGATGCCAAGCGGAATCAGCGGATCGAAGTTGTAATTGAAGGGATCGCGGAACGGCGGCATGAAAATCACGGCGCCGGTCGGTCCGGTCTGGTGATGGTTGTACATGATTTGCGGAAACCACTCGATGAACATAGCGTGATTGATATTCGTGGTCTCGCGCATGTTGGACATGTACGAATCGCGGTTGTCGTCGTGCCC
>DASTCZ010000061.1:0-11672 GCA_035710585.1 Candidatus Acidiferrales bacterium
TTCGCCGGTACCGCGAAGAAGTCCGACAAAAGCTACTGTGCCCGATGGGCCGCGTTACGCGCGAGAGATGATGCGCGTCTGCGAGGACGAAACAAGTTCGTAGGTGATGCCACGCCAGCGAATGCGCCGGTTGAACGCAGAGGCGGCGAAGTTTATCGCGTAAACGAATGAAGTGAAGGGCGCGAGGAAGCTCCAGGCCCAGGCGAACCTGACGAGTTCGGCTTTCCACGCGGGAAGCAATTCCATGGCGGCGAACCAGCGGACCAGTCCTTTGATGGCGGCGAGCAAGATGATCAAGAACATCAGGAGCGCAACGGAGATCCACTGATCGCCGGTGATCGTGGCGGCGGCGATGGAGGCGAATCCCAGCAGCAGAGTGGCGACGTAGAACAGGTGCGCGATGGCGCCGGCGCGCCAGACCGCAGAATCGTAAACGCGCGTGATGGTGATCTGGCGCGTGGTGAAATTCAGAAGGCTCGCGAAATCAAAATCGCGCAAGGTGGGAACGAGGCATTCGGGCACGAACTCGATCGGCTTTCCCGCGGCGCGCAAGGCGTGGGTGAGCGCCCAATCGTCGCTCAGCGCTCCGCGCCAATAGTTGCGCACGCCGATTTCGTTGAAAGTCGAGTGGCGAATGGCCGTGCCGCCTCCCCAGCAGAAATTGCGCGCGTGATCGCCGAGCATGGTGACGATGCTGGAATCCCACGCGGCCGCTAGCGCGCTCCAGGCGCCGCCCTTTTCAGGAAGCATCCAGCGAAAAGCTGTGGTGGCGCCGATTTGCGCGTCCGCGAGCGGTGCGACGAGCCGCGCGAGCCATTGCCGGCCCGGACGTCCGTCGGAATCGGCGAAGACGATGACGTCGAATTCTGGCGGAAGCTGCTCGACCGCGGCGCGCAGGTTGTTCACTTTTTCGCCGCAATTCTGAGGCGCGCCGGCGACAACGATATGAACTTTTGTTTTGGAGCGCTCGGCGACGCGCTTTAGCGTGGGATACGACGGATCGTCGCTCGACGCGGTGACGAAAAAAACTTCGTACGCCGGATAATTCTGCGATGTAAGCGCGGAAAGATTCGATTCGAGGCCGGGTTCGATTCCCTTGCACGGGCAGATGAGCGCGACGCGCGGGGCAAACATCGGCGGCTGGCTTTTCGCGTGACGGCGCGCCATCGCCAGCCACTGGATACCTTTCCAGAGCGACCAGACCCCAAGCGCCAGCTGAATCCCTGAGAGGACGTAAAACGTAATCAGCATGTGCGGCAACCGGTACAGCCAGTGTCGCATGCGCGGGCGGCGGTTTGCGGTTAGAATCCCACGCACATTTCGCTCCGAGTAACCTGTACTGAAGTCGTGGTGGTGTGCTCGGAGGAGCGAGGAACGCGATGCCATTGAGAATGGATCCGGCGAGGGTGACGACGGCTTTCGAGCTGCCGGGATTTCGAGTGACGCGAAATTTTGGGATCGTGAGGGGCATTATCGTGAGATCGCGCAGCGTGATTGGAAATCTGGGCGCGGCGATACAGACGATGGTGGGCGGGAACATCACGATTTATACGGAGCTCTGTGAGAAGACGCGCGAGGACGCGTTCGAGCTGATGGTGGATCACGCGGTGCAGCGCGGAGCGAACGCGATCATCGGGATGCGATACGACGCCACGGAAATCATGAACGGCGTGACGGAAGTATTGGCATACGGGACGGCGGTGATCGTGGAACCGGTCTCGCAATAGGGATGAGTCCTAAACGCCAGCGAATTTCAGACTTCGGGAGCCCGGGATGCCCGGAGTGAGATGCTCGAAGTGTGGCAGCGATGTGCCGCAAGGAAGCCGGTTTTGCCTGAATTGCGGAGCCGCGCTGGCCGGAAATTCGGACGCGACTTTTGCGGATGTGCGTCCGCCGCGATTCGATAGCGGAGAAACGCTACTCGATCCCAACGCGACAACTCCCGTCAGCGGCGTAAAAGCAGCGCGCACTCCTACACCCACTCCTGTAAGCGATTCCCAACGGCAGCGGCGGCTAGTCGATTCCTCTTCACAATCTCCGATGCATTCGAGCTGGTCGGGCGGCGGGCGCTTCGTCGCGGGCACCGTGCTCGCCGGACGCTATCGCATCGTCGCGCGGCTGGGGCGCGGAGGCATGGGAGAGGTGTTTCGCGCCGAAGATTTGACGCTCGAGCAGGAAGTAGCGCTGAAATTTTTGCCGGCGGAAATCACCAGCGACCCGGCGGCGCTTGAGAGGTTTCACGGCGAAGTCCGCGTGGCGCGACAAGTGTCGCATCCGAACGTGTGCCGGGTGTTCGACATCGGGATGGCGGATGGCGCGCCGTTTATCACCATGGAGTACGTGGATGGAGAAGACCTCTCGACGCTGATCCGCCGCGTCGGCCGATTTTCTCAGGATAAAGGGCTGGAAATCGCGCGGCAGATTTGTGCCGGGCTGGCCGCGGCGCACGAGCAGGGATTGCTGCACCGCGATTTGAAGCCCGCAAACATTCTACTGGATGGGCGGGGACGAATTCGCATCGCGGATTTTGGGTTGGCGAGCGTCGCGGGACAAGTGAAGT
Organism: Candidatus Acidiferrales bacterium; assembly: GCA_035710585.1. Lineage (GTDB taxonomy): Bacteria > Acidobacteriota > Terriglobia > Acidiferrales > UBA7541 > DASTCZ01. The sequence continues at coordinate 2,561 of DASTCZ010000061.1, forward strand.
CGGGAGAAATCAGCAGCGGCACGCCTGCTTACATGGCGCCGGAGCAATTGGCGGGACAGGAAGTAACCGTCAAGAGCGACATCTACGCGCTCGGGCTGGTGTTGTACGAAATTTTCACCGGCAGGCGCGCATACGACGCGGCGACCGTCGCGGAGTTACAGAAGACGCGCGAGTCCTCCGCGCCTGCAAGTCCGACCACGCTGGTACGCGATCTGGATCCCATCATCGAGCGCGTGATTTTCCGGTGCCTGGAACGCGATCCGGCGAAACGCCCGAACTCCGCTTTCCAGGTCGCTGCTGCGCTGCCAGGAGGAGATCCGCTGGCTGCGGCGCTGGCGGCCGGAGAAACGCCTTCGCCGGAAATGGTGGCAGCCGCGGGCAGCAAGGAAGGATGGAAACCGCTCTACGTCGCCGGCTGCGTTGCGATTTTCCTGATCGGCACGATCATCGAGTTCGCGCTCATCGGAAAAACCAGGCTGTACGCGGTCACAGACATGCCAAAGCCGCCCGACGTGCTGGAAGCCCGCGCGCAGGAGCTTTTGCACAATTTCGGCTACACCGAACGCGTTGCGGCGACGGCTTCGGGATTCGACGCGGACGGTACGTTTTTGGATTGGGTAGACAGAAAAGACCCATCGCGGGACAAGTGGCATAACGTCGAAAATGGGACGGTTTACTGGTACCGGACGAGCCGGCAGGATTTCAATCCACGCCAAATTCTTTCCAGCTATTCGATCGGGCACGTGAGCTCGAGCGATCCGCCGCACGAAGATCCCGGCATGGTGATGATCGAGTTGAATCCCAGAGGCGAGCTGACCGATCTTCACGCCGTCACCCAGCGGCGGCCGGTTCCAGCGGAACAGGCAAAGAAGCCGGACTGGAATTCGTTGCTGGCGGCGGCAGGATTCGATCCGGCGAAATGCACTCCCACAACACCTTCCGTGAATCCGTACTCTTACGCGGATGCGGTTGCGGCGTGGACGACGGATTCGCCGGACCGCCCGGGAACGAAGTTGGAAATCGACGCGGCAGCCTATGCGGGGCGGCCGGTGTATTTCGTAGAGCGAGGGCCATGGAGCCCGACGCCCGGCGTTGCCGCGCGCGATCAGCGAAACGATATGCAGATCCTGTTTGCGCTGATCGTTCTCGGATCAGTCACTGTCTCCGGAGTTTTCTTCGCTTGGCAGAACCTGAAAAACCAGCGCGGCGACCGAGAAGGCGCGTTTAAGCTGGCAGTCTTCATTTTTGCAGTCGATTTGTTGGCATGGGTAATCGGAACGACCCACGTCGCCGGACAGTGGGAAGCGTACAACTTGACGCTGGAGCTGGCGTGGGCGTCGCTGTCCGCGCTTTTCATGTGGATGATGTATATCGCGCTGGAACCCTTTGTACGGCGGCGCATGCCGGCGCTCCTGATTTCGTGGAGCCGTCTCCTGAGCGGCCAGTGGAACGATCCGATGGTGGGGCGCGACGTTTTGGCCGGAGCCGCGCTGGGGATGTTCACCCAAGCCATCGGCCACTTGAATATTCCGTTTAACGCGTGGAGGCATTGGGCGCCCCCGGGTTTGGACACAAGCGCGACGACCTATCTGATCGGTGGGCCTGTTGTGTTCGCCCAGGTAATTTCGCTGGTCAACTCCGCCCTTTTCAACGGGCTCGCGATTCTGTTCCTCTACGTGATCTTTGAATGGATACTTCGCAAACGATGGCTCGCGATCGCTGCCTTCGTCGGCTTCTGGGGCCTAAAGGGCGGATTCGTGGGCGGTACGCCGTTTGACGCATTTCTCAACGCAGTCGGTCTCATTATCTTCGTACGAGTTCTATTGGATTTCGGCGTCCTGGCGATCGCCGTGCAGGTTTTCGTGTCGAACTTGATCGAAGCGCCGATCACGATTCACGGTACGTGGTACTCATGGATTGGCTGGCTCGCGATAGGGGTTCTGGGGGCGTTGCTGGTCTTTGGCGTGAAGGCTGCGCTGGCCGGGAAGCCAATTCTCAGCGGGTCGTTTGCCGGGGATTGACCTTCGATTCTTTATTTGGCGAAGCAGGCTGCACGAGCTGCTTGGCGAGGACTTCAAGTTCGGGCAGCAGTTGTGCCGCCGCACGGCGCGCATTTTCCATCATGCTTGGATCGAGCAGGAAGGCGCACCGATCCACAAACGGCCCTGAAGCGCTGATGGGCGAAACCCGCGCGGCGCCGAGCGTACGAAGGCGCTTGCGCGATTCCGCATGGATGATTTCGCGGTAAAGATTCAGCTCGCCGCGAAATTCCACCACATCTCCCGCCGTCCAGTGCCTCGCCCGGCCGATACCCGCCAGCAAATCGCGCAAGTATTTTTCCGGATCGTCGGCGGGCGAATGCGGCTGAAAACGCCGCCGCGGCATCAGGCGCAGGCGTTCGGCAAGCAACAGCGAAACCTGCGCGCAAATCGCGAGAAGAATCTCGCGCTCCAGTATCGAGGTGAGCTCGCGCACTCGATCGGAATAGGCCAGCACGTCATCGCGCTGAAAATCGCGAGCGTACTTCTGCAAAAACTGCCCGGCCAGATGTTCGCCCCAAACAGCATCGGCCATTTTCTGGGCGACATCTCGCGGCGCGAGGATGTGGCGCACGAATGGCGGCGGAGGGGACTGCTTGGCGGCGCGGTGCTTGCGGCGCTTCGATTTTGTCGCGGCGGATTTGACGGACTTTCGAGGCACAGTGAAAAAAGCGCGGCAGGCGCGGGAATTAGATGTACGCGAACTTGGGATTTGAGGCAAGGCAGGGGAATGAAACGGAAGCAAGTTGCGGCGAAAACAACAAGGGCGGAGCTGCTTCGTGAGCGGCTCCGCCCGTAATTGTGATTCGTTGAGTTTTAGTGCATCGGCGGAATGCTGCTCACCGATGGGCGATCGATCGGACGCCGCGGCTCCGAGGACTTCGGAGCGGCAGCGGGCTCTTTTTCAAGAGCGAGATCGAGCACCTGGTCGAGGGTGCGGACGAGATTCACTTTCATTCCCTCGAGCAACTCCGGGCTCAGGTCTTCCTTCACGTTGACTTCGTTGTCCGCGGGAAGGATGACCTCGGTGATGCCCGCGCGCTTTGCGCCGAGCACTTTTTCCTTCACGCCGCCGATGGGAAGCACGTGGCCGGTGAGCGAGATTTCACCCGTCATTGCCAGGCGCGGCTTCAGGGGACGGTTCGTCAGCAAGCTGACGAGTGCGGTGACCATCGCCACGCCGGCGGAGGGGCCATCCTTCGGCACCGCGCCAGACGGCACGTGAATGTGAATATCCATCTTCCGGAAGAAGTCCGGATCGACGCCGTAATGATCGGCATTCGCGCGAACCCATGAAAGTGCTGCCGTCATGGATTCCTGCATGACTTCTCCCAAGTGTCCCGTCATCGTGAACTGCTTGCCGCCGCGCATGCGCGTGGCCTCGATGAAGACGATGTCGCCGCCGACGGGCGTCCAGACGAGGCCGACTGCGACGCCGGGCTGCTTGGTACGCTCTTCGACTTCGCGCTCGGAACGGAACTTCGGTACGCCCTGAACTTCGCGGACGACTTCCGGAGTGACGACGAGCTTCTCGGTTTTGCCTTCGGCGATGCGCCGAGCCTGCTTGCGGACGAGCGTGGCGATTTCGCGCTCGAGATTGCGAACGCCGGCTTCGCGCGTGTAGCTGTGAATCAGCTCGCGGAGGCCTTCGTCGGTGAATTCGATCTGCTCGCCTTCCTTGAGCCCATGTTCATTGGCCTGCTTCGGGATCAAATACTTCCGGGCGATGTGGACTTTTTCATCCTCGGTGTAGCCGGCGAGCTCGATGATCTCCATGCGGTCGCGCAGCGGCTCGGGGATCGGATCGATCCAGTTTGCCGTGCAGATGAAAATGACCTTCGAGAGATCGAACGGCACGTCCAGATAGTGATCGCGGAACGTAGCGTTCTGCTCCGGATCGAGCACTTCCATCAATGCCGCAGCGGGATCGCCGCGGAAATCCCGGCCCAGCTTATCGACTTCGTCGAGCATGAAGACGGGGTCGTTATTTTCGGCGCGACGCAGGCCTTGCAGAATCTGGCCCGGCAGCGCTCCGATATAGGTGCGGCGATGGCCGCGAATTTCGGCTTCGTCGTGCATGCCGCCGAGCGAGATGCGCACGAATTTCCGGCCAAGCGCTTTCGCGATCGATTTACCGAGGGAGGTTTTGCCGACTCCCGGAGGCCCGAGGAAGCACAGAATCGGGCCCTTCATCGAGGGCTGCAGCTTTTTCACTGCCAGGTAATCGAGAATGCGCTGCTTCACCTTTTCGAGATCGTAGTGATCTTCGTCGAGGATGGCCTGCGCTTTCGGAATATTGATTTCTTCGGCGCCCGCGCCCGTGGATTTTGCCCAGGGCAGCGACGTCATCCACTCGAGATACGTGCGCGCGACCATGTACTCGGCCGAAGCCGGAGTCATGCGCTGCAGGCGCGTGAGCTCGCGCTCGCACTCCTTTTTCGCCTCCGCGGGCATGCCGGACTCTTCGATCTTTTTGCGAAGCTCGTCAACTTCCGCGGCCGTGTCGTCGGATTCGCCGAGCTCCTTCTGAATCGCCTTCATCTGCTCGCGCAAGAGATACTCGCGCTGGCTCTGGCTGACCTGCTCCTGAACCTGCTCCTGAATCTTGTTCTTGAGCTCGAGAACTTCGAGTTCTTTGCTGAGCTCGCGGATCAGGGTTTCCAGGCGCTTCCGGACAGACGCGGTCTCGAGTAGCTCCTGGCGGATTAACGTATTCAGCGACGGCAACATGCCGGCGATGAAATCGGCCAAACGGCCCGGGTCTTCCATGTTCATCACGACGGTCTGCAAGTCGTCGGAAAGCTGTGGAGAGCGCGCGACTACATCCTTGAAAAGAGTTTGCGCGTTGCGGACCAATGCGGAAAGCTCCGCATCGCCCGGACCGGTAACATCAGGCTGCGGCTCGATCTGCGCGCGCATATAAGGACGAATGCTAATCACTTCGACGACGCGGATTCGCTGCAAACCCTCCAGGAAAATCACCATGTTTCCGTTGGGCATCTTTACGGTCTTGTGCAGCTTGGCCGCAGTGCCGACGGCGTGCAGGTCGGCAGGGCTGGGATCATCGACACGCGGATCCAGCTGGGCAACAACGCCCAGGACTTTGTCCTCACCCTGCAGGGAATTCACCAGCGCAAGTGAAGTCTCGCGGCCGATGGGCAGCGGAAGCACGGCGCCCGGAAAAAGTACAATATCACGCACGGGTAATACGGGTAGTTCTTTTGGTATTGACACAGGCTTTTCAGCCATTCGAGGGGCCTCGGAAAGCGCTCATGTAGGGGCGAGCACTTTGCCTACCAAGGGTTAGATGCCAGGTGTGGAAAATAGTTTCCACGAAATACGTGCATCAGGCTAACTAATTGTGAGTCTACTACACTCAACCGTATTTGCTTGCCGACTAGGGCCTTGCGATTCAGTGGAGGCTGATTCTAAGCTTTTTGTTTGTAATAAGTAAGTCGATTTTCGGGCGGTGTGCCGGGTTCGTTATCGCGACTGCGCAGCCCGGACCACCCACGAAAATCAATGCGAGAACAGGGTCTTCGCATACTCCAAGGCCTCCTCCCTGTTCGTCAACCGACCCTCAAGCTGAGCATCCTCCACGGCCCCGAGGACGGTCTTAAATTCCGGTCCTGGTACAAATCCCATATCGCGGAGGTCGTCGCCGGTCACCAGCCGCGGCGGACGAACCTGCTCGGGCGGCGTGCGGCGAATGAATTCGCGGACGAATTCCCAATTGTCCAGATTGCCGTGGGACGAAAGGCAATCGATGCGGTGCAATTCCAGGTGCTCGTCAAACGCGGGCAGGCGCACGAACCGCTTCAGCGTGGATTCGCGCATCTGCGGCACATCTTTGAAGCGCATGTGATTCGCGACGAGACTGACAATTTGTTCGGACTCCGAATTCGAGAACCGGTATCGCGAACAAATGTCTTCCGCCATTCGCACACCGATTTCCACGTGCCGGTCGAAGCGGATGCGGTCGCCCGTCTCGGCGGCGGAGCGAAAGGCCGTGGGTTTTCCTACATCGTGAAGCAGCGCGCCCCAGGCAAGCGTAGGCGAAACTCCGGCCGGCAGTTTTTCCACTAGAAGAAGCGTGTGCACGAACACGTCGCCTTCAGGGTGAAATTCCGGCGGCTGCTGGACTCCCTTCATGCGCGTGATTTCCGGCAGCAGTTTTTGCAGCAGGCCCGTTTCATCGAGCAACTCGAAGCCGCGGCGCGCGGCGCCCTCCGTCAGAATCTTCGTCAGCTCATCGCGCAGCCGCTCCGCGGAAACTTGGTTAATCGTGGGCGTTAACTCGCGAATTGCGGCGAAAGTTTTGGGCTCAATCTGATACCCGAAGCGCGCGCCGAACCGCACTCCGCGAACCATGCGCAGCTTGTCCTCCTCAAAACGGGCGCGCGGCTCTCCGATCGCGCGAATAATGCCCGCTTCCACGTCCTTGCGGCCGCCGACAAAGTCCAGAATGTCGCCGGTACGTGGGTCCATCATCATGCCGTTGATCGTGAAATCGCGGCGGCGGACGTCTTCCTGCGGCGTCTGCGCGAACGCGACGCGATCGGGGTGGCGGCCGTCCGAATAACCAATATCGGAGCGAAAAGTTGCAACTTCGACCTGCGCTGATTCGCCCACCACGAGCACGACGCCGAATTGCGCGCCGACCATCACGCTATCCGGGAATAATTCGGCGACCTGATTGGGCCGCGCGTCGGTGGAAACGTCGTAATCCGCCGGAGTCCGCCCGAGCAGCAGATCGCGCACGCAGCCACCGTTCAGAAGCGCCTGATGGCCCTGCGCCACGAGCGTGCGGCAGATTTCTTCGGCGAGCGCCTTGGAGTGCTCCGGAGATTGCGACTGCGGAGTCATGCGGAGATTATGCGGCAGGCAGGAACGCGGGCAAAGCGCTCAACTTGCCGACGCTGGAGCTTGAGGAACGACGCGAAGCGTGAGGCAAGTAATGTCATCGTGCTGGCGTGCGGTGCCCGTGAACGCGGTCAGTTCCGCCATCAGCAAATCGCGAAGCAGAGTCGCGGAGGCAGCTTGCAGCGGCCGAACAAGATTTAGGAGGCGCAGTTCGCCGAATTCGTCGCCTTTTTCGTTGAGCGCCTCGACCACTCCATCGGTGAACACGATCAGCGAGTCGCCGGCTAAGAGGGTGACTTCGCCGATCTCGTATTTCGTTCCGAAATCGACGCCCAATGGCACGCCGCCCTTATCAAGCCGATCGACCCCTCCCGCGGCGCGGCGAAGGATCGGCGCGTTGTGGCCGGCATTTACATAACGAAGCGCGTGAGTCGCGGGATCGAGCTCCGCGAGAAAAGCTGTGGTGAACCGTCGGCCCTCGGCGCTGTGCGCGCAGGCGTACTGATTGAGCTGCGTGACGAGTTCCTCGAGCGAAGAAGGCAAAACCGCGAGCGCATGCAAGCTAGCCTGCAGCGTGGCCATAAGCAACGCGGCAGGCACGCTCTTCCCGGCAACATCGGCGACGGCGATAAAAAGCTGGCGGCCATTTTGCGTGGTCGCAACGGGAACATCCGATAGCGTGGCGCCGCGCCAGAATGCGTCGTAATAGTCGCCGGAGACCGTATTTGCGGGACGCGTGACGAACGCGATTTCTACCCCGGGAACTTCCGGCGCCGCGATCGGTACGAGCCAGCCCTGGATTTCGCGCGCGATCTGCAGATCCCGCTTCATCGTGACGCGGTCGGCGAGCTCGAGCGCGAGCAGCACGAAGATGATGATCGCGGCGAGCCAGAGAAATCCCGCGGGATTCTGCGCGAGCGCGGCCGTCACGAGCAAAGCAAGCGCTACCAACAGCACGATGCGCCGCGGCGGAGAAAGCTTCAGCAGCAGCACCCAAAAAAAAGAACGGACGATGAAAAGAGTGCGCCTAAAGCGCGAGTCGTGCGGCGCTTCCCAATCGATTTCGCGGGAGTAATGGCCGTAGCCTTCCCGCGCCTCGGAAACAAACTGCTTCCAGAGTGCCTCGGCCTCGAGCCCCGCGGTCACGCGCGCCCAGAAATTGCGGATGTTCGTGCTTGTACGCTCAAAAAATCCGCCGCGCGGCGGGACGTTGGAGGATTGGGATTGCGCTTCAGACATCGGCGCCGATTATACAAGGCGCGCGGTGCGACTGCTGGCGCGTGGGATCACTCTTCTTCGTGTGGCAGCGAGCCACCGAATTGCAGCTTTGAGAATCCGAAGCGGTCGCGGAGCTTGTCCGTCGCGCGAGCCAGCCGCTCGAGTTTTTCCCTGCGGCCGGCGTCGATCAAGTCGAGTTGCTCGGAGCCGTGGAAGAAAGAAGAAAGCGCGGCGCCGACGAGCCGCACCTTTTGCGCGGGATCGCGGTGCAGTTCGAACAAATCCTTCAACACGGAAAGTATGACCGGATCGAGATTGGTCGGCTCGGAGAGGGTACGCGCGTGGGTGTGCGTGCGGAAATTCGCATAGCGAATCGTGACCGTGATCGTTTTTGCGGAAAGGCCTGCATCGCGCAGGCGCTTGATGGATTTCTGACCAAGATGGCTGAGAGTCGCGAGCAGTTTGTCGCGGTCGGCGGTGTCTTCGCCAAACGTGTGATTGTGCGAGATGGATTTCGGCTCGGCATCGACGAAAAACTCGTAAGAGTCGATTCCGCGCGCCTTCCGGTAGAGAGCTTCGCCCCAACGCCCGAAGGATTGTTCAAGCTGTTCGTAGGAGTATCCCGCCAGCTGGCCGACCGTTTCGATTCCCATCGCATTGAGCGAGGACTCGGTCACTTTGCCGATTCCGGGAATTCTTCGCACCGCAAGCGGCGCCAGAAAAGCCTCTTCGGCGCCCGCGGGTACCCAGAAGAGTCCGCGCGGCTTGGCGCTGTCGCTCGCCACTTTCGCGACGAGTCGCGTCGCCGCCAGGCCGCCCGAACACGGTAGCGAAGTGGTGTGCGTGATTTTGTTGAGCAACGAATGCGCGGCGGCAAGCGGCGGGCCGAAGAGCCGCTCCGTGCCGGAAAGATCGAGATAGGCTTCGTCAATGGAAGCCATCTCGACGATGGGTGAATAGCGGCCGAGAATTTCCGCGACTCGGTCGCTCCA
>DASTCZ010000062.1:0-9986 GCA_035710585.1 Candidatus Acidiferrales bacterium
AAACCCAGCACGCGCGAATCCATCGCGGCCTCGCTTGCTCGCGGCACCGCAACCGGCAGTATCCGCAGCGCCGCGCGGGTCGCCCCCGCCGCCAGCGCGAATCCGAACACACCGCCCGCGCCCGCCAGCACCAGGCTCTCGGTGAGCAACTGCGAGATCACGCGTCCGCGGCTCGCGCCCAGCGCCGCGCGAATCGCAAACTCGCGGGAACGTCCCACACCGCGCGCCAGCGAAAGATTCGCCACATTCGTGCACGCGATCAGCAGCAGGAATCCCACCGCTGCCATCAGCACGATCAGAAACGGCTGCACGTTGCCGACGATGTCCTCTTTCATCGCCACGATCGCGATGCCCACATTTTTGTCGGCTTCGGGGTAAGTCGCGGAAAGGTTCGCGGCCACGGCGTCCATATCCGCCGAAGCCTGGCTCATCGTCACGCCCGGCTTCAGCCGGCCGATGGCGTGCGCGCTCACATCAATTCGACGGTCGCGAAATAATGGATCGCTCCACTGCCCGATCGGCGTGTAGACGTCGCGCGACTGCCCATAAAACGTAAATCCCGCCGGAACGACGCCGACGATCGTGTACGTCGTTCCGTTCAGCTCGATTGCTTTTCCAATCGCGTCCGCGGACGCACCGAACTCCCGCTTCCAGAATCCGCCGCCCAGCATCACCACCGGCGCCGCGCCTAGTTGGTCGTCGTCACCGCGAAACGCGCGCCCTGCCACCGGCGCCACTCCGAGCGTCGAGAAGAATTCCGCCGACACCTGATAGCCGCTCAGCCGTTCGCTTTCGGATTTTCCTGTGAAGTTGTAGTCCTGGTTGCGGTACATCGCGATCGACGAAAACGTCCGCGTCTCGCGCTGCCAGTCGAGAAAATTCAGGTAGGAAATCGGGCCTTGCGCGTAGCCCGTCGTTTTTTCGTAGACCGCCACGAGCTGCCCCGCCTGCGGATACGGAAGCGGGCTCAGCAGCACGCCGTTGACGATCGAAAAAAGCGCGGTGTTCGCGCCGATGCCCAGCGCCACGGTCAATGCCGCGATCGCCGCGAATCCCGGGCTCTTCCGTAGGGTGCGCAGCGCGAAGCGAACGTCCTGAGCAAACTGATCCCACCACATCCAGCGCCGCGCTTCGTAGAAACGCTCCGCTGCGCCGGTCACGTTGCCGAATTTTCGCCGAGCCGCGGAACGCGCATCTTCTTCGCTAAATCCCTGATCGCGCATCCGCTGCACTTCATTTTCGATGTGCGCTGTGATTTCATCGTTGAAGTCACCAGCATTCCGCTTTCGCCCCAACATGCTCCAAGTTTCTCCCGGAATTCCGATGCCCGCTCACTCTTCGCGCATCAAGATCAATGGGTCCACCGAAAGCGCGCGCCGCGCCGGAATCCACGTCGCTAACAGCCCCAGCAGCAGCATCGCCAGCACCGCGCCCGTCAACACCACTGGGTCTCGCGGACTCGCCTGATACACGATGTACGCCAGCACCCGCGTCGCCAGCAGCCCGAGCACCAGCCCCGCCACGGACCCGATCGCCAGCAATTTGAATGCGCGCCCCAGCGCCGCCTGCAGCAGTTCTTTGCGCTGCGCGCCAAGCGCGATTCGGATCCCCAGTTCGCGCTTTCTCTTGCTCACCGAATAGGCCGCCATCCCGAAAATTCCGGTGATCGAAAGCATCGCGCCCATCGCGCCGAGCACGCCCAGCGACAGCGTCGCCATCCGCGGCCCAAAGAGAGCGATACTCAGGTCTTGGTCCCAAGTCTGGATCAGCAGGGGCAATTCGGGATCTACCTCGCGTATCGCGGCCTGCAGTACCGTGCCGAGTTGCTCCGCATTTCGATTTGAACGCACCACCAGGTAGGAATCGGACTCGCTGGATTGCAGAATCGGGAGGAAGAGAGCCGCAGCCGGTTGTTCCATCAAGCCGGCGTACTTTCCCTGTTCCACAACGCCGACCACCTGAAGCCGCGTTCCATCTCTCCGCTTGAAATATGCGCCCAGCGCCTTCGCCTCCGACCCGAACACCTTTCTTGCGAACACTGGATTAACCATCGCGACGCGAGGCGAGTCGCTGTCGTCGTGCCAGGTGAAAGACCTGCCTTCGAGCAAGGTAGTTCCCGCTGCTTCGAGGTAACCGGGCGACGCAGCGAAGAGAAAAGACGATGCCGCGGCGTTCCCCGGCCGCAGGTCCGCGGTCTCATCCTTGAAGACGATCGTACTTCCCGCGGCTCCGTCCAGCGGAGGAATCGAAATCATCGCGGCCGATTGCACTCCTGGAATCGCCTGCACCGCCGCGATCAGCCGTTTTCGCATGGTCTGCATCGCATCGCCGGAGTATCCCGCCATGTGCAATTCCGCTTCGACCAGCATCGCGTTCTGCGGCTCAAATCCGAAATTGGCGTGCAAGGAACGAATTAATCCGCGCACCGCGACGAACGATGACGTGATCAACACCGCGCAAATCGAAATCTGCGCCACCAGCAAAGCATCTCGAGCCGTGATCCGCCGGCTCACCTTTGCTCCGCTTCCCGACTTCACGATTTCGTAAGGGTCGGTCCGCAGCACCTGCCGGACCGGCACCGCTCCAAAGAGGAACCCGCTGACGATCGCCAGCACGAGCGCCATTGCGTAAACGTTCGCGTCCGCGTTCAGTGCCAAATGGATCGGAAATCTCGGAAACGGCTCCCAATTCGCCAGTGCCCGCAGCAGCAAAACGCTCGCCCACAAGCCTACCGCGCCTCCGGCCACGGAAATCAGCAGCGCTTCCGTGAACACTTGGCGCAAAATCTGCAGCCGCCGAGCACCGAGCGCCAGCCGCAGCGCCATTTCTCTCGATCGGTCCGCCGCGCGCGCCGCGAACAGGCTGCCAAGATTCGCGCACGCCGCCAGCAGAATCAGCCCCGCGAGCAGCATCAGCCCGGCCATGAACGCCCGAATCGGCGGGCCCAGCACGTCTCCGATCAGGCTGGGCCGTACCAGCGTGAAGCTGGTCTTCCCATCGTCCTTTGGATACGTTTTCTCCATGTAGCTCCCGATCGAATTCAGGTCGGCGGTCGCTTGCGCGGGCGTCACGCCCTGTTTCAGATGGCCGATGGTCATAAACACGGTGCGCGCGCTTCTCACGTTCAACGTGCTCGGCGTTCCGTCAACCTGTTCGGCATTCAGGATCGATGCAAAAAAATCGGGAGAGAAAAACAGCACCGTGCCCTGAAAACCCGGCGGGGTCACTCCGATAATCGTGAACGGATGTTTGTTGACCTGAATCGTGCGCCCCACGACGCTCGCATCGTCGTGGAAATGCGCGTGCCAGTAGGGATAGCTGAGCACCACGTAAGGCGCGCTGTTGGTCCCGTGCTCGTCTGAAGCATGAATCAGCCGCCCGAGATAAGGCTGAATCTTCAGCGAATCGAAATAATTCCCCGTGACCTCATTCACCCACGAGCGCGTCGGATTCCCGTCCGTATCGACCCCGGCTTCCGCGAAGCTGAAGGCCGCAAGTCCATCAAAGCTCCGGTTCTGATCGCGCAGGTCCAGATAATCCAGGTAGGACTGATACGGGAATTTCGTGTCCGCTCGCTTGATTTCATACAGGCTCTGCTGTTCCGGCACGTTCAGTGGCTTCAGGATCAACGCATTCATCACGCCAAAGACCACCGCGTTCGCGCCGATCGCCACGGCAAGCGTAATCACCGCGATCGCTGTGAACCCGGGCGATTTCGCTAGAACGCGCAAGCTGAAGCGGACGTCGCGCGCCAGCGTGTCCCAGAAAAGCCAGCGCCGCGATTCGTAAAAGCGTTCCTGCGCGCCGGTGACATTTCCAAATGTCCGTTGCGCCTTCGCGCGCGCTTCGGCTTCGCTCAGCCCCTGCTCGCGCAGCCGCTGCGTTTCGATTTCGATATGCGATCGAACCTCGTCGCGGAAATCAGCCGACGCCCGTTTTCGTCCAAACATGACGCCTCCTACTTGCAACTGCGGATTCCGTTTATTCGTGCTTCAGCGCAACCAACGGATCCACGCGAGCCGCGCGCACCGCCGGCCACGCCGAGGCCACCGCCGCCGCGGCCAACAACACTGCCGCGGAAACGCTCACGGGCAACGCGCCGGGCATACGCAGCTCTCCGAAAATGCTTCCCGCGAAACGCGCCAGCGCGTAGCCGATCGCTCCGCCGGCCGCCACGCCGATCGCCGCAATCGCCGCGCCCTGCGCGATCACGCCGCGCAGCAGCCGCTCCGGCGGCGCACCGAGCGCCAGCCGTATTCCGAACTCCCGCGTCCGCGCGCTCACCAGAAACGCGAGCACGCCCGCCACGCCGACGAGCGCAATGGCGAGAGCCACTCCGGCGAAAACGCCGAACACAATCGTGTTCAACCGGTCCGGCGTCAGCACTTCGGCGCGAACGTCCTCGAGCGTCGCGGCGCGCTCCACGGGCTGGTCCGCGGAAAGCGCTCGAATGGTTTGCGTCACGGGTGTGACCAGCGAATACGGATTCGCGCGCGTGTGAATAAAGAGCCGTCCGCCGAAGAGCGTCCCGCGCTCGATGGAGGTGTAAATCGTCAGCGTCGGGCCGGGGATCATGTCCGTGTCGTCGATGTCTGCTGCAATTCCGATAATTCGCCGGGGAGTCGGGGCGCCGCCCATCATCTGGACCACGGGATCGACCCAAATAACGTGGTGCCCGATCGCGTCCTCGCCCGGAAACATCCGCTGCGCCAGCGACTGGCTTACGATCACAACGGGCTCGGTGCCGCTGCCGTCGAGCGCGTTGAAATCCCGCCCTTCGAGAACCGGCACACCCAGCGCCGCGAAATATGCCGGAGAAATCACGCGATATTCCGCGCGAGGATAATCTTCACCCGACGCGTGCACGTACCGGTCAGTCGAGAATTGAAATTTTGGATCGATCCGACCCACATCGCGCCACGGAGTCATCACGCCAAACGCGGACCCGTCCACTCCGGGCAGCGCGTCCACGCGGCGTATCGCTTCCTTATAGAAGTCCCTCACTTGCTGCTCGCTCTTGCCGGCCCCAAGCACCGGCACGTTGATCGCCAGCACGCGGCGCGCATCGAGCCCGATCCTGGCTTCCTGCATCGCGAGCAACGTCTTCGCGAGCATGCTCGCACCGGCCAACAGCACAAACGACGCTGCGATCTGGATCACCGCAAACGCGCGCAGCCTCCGGTTCGTGCTCCCCGTCACGCGAACTCCACCGCTTGTGGTTCCTGCGGCCTGCGGCGAACCAGCCGTCGGCAGGCTGGGCACGTATGCCAGCAGCACCGCTGCGATCAGCGCGAGCAGCGCGCCAACCCATAGCACCGTCGCATCCACGTTCAATTCCAGCGCGCGCACCGAATATCGCGAGGCATATCGCGCCAGCACGTTCAGCAGCGCCGGCGCTGTCGCCACGCCCAGCGCCGCTCCGCCCATGCACACGAGCAAGCTTTCCGCCAACAGCGTTCGGCGAAGCGCGCGCGCACTCGCCCCGAGCGCCGCTCGCACCGCCAGCTCGTTTTCCCTCCGCACCGTCCGAGCCAAAATCAGATTCGCCACGTTCGAGCATGCAATCACGAAGATCAGCACCGAAGCCGCCATCAGCACGATCAAAATCGTTCGCGCGCCTGCGGTGATCTGATCGCGCAGCAACCGCGCTTCGATTTGGAAATTTGCTTTCTTCGAGTAAGCCTCCGGATGCTGCGCGGTAATCGAGCTGTACGCCGCGCGCAGATCGGTCCGCGTCTGTTCCAAAGTCATGCCGGGGGCGAGCCGTCCGAATAACTCCGTCATGCGGTGCACGCGCCCCGTCACCATCGTCGCCGAAAGGTGATGCGGGCTCGTGACCACGTTCGCGATGATTTCCGTTTCCGTCGGATAGGGAATCGAAGGCTCGAGCACTCCCACAACCGTTGCGTCTCGCTGGCTCAGCCGCACCGTCTTCCCGATCACCGTCGGATCGCTGCTCAGCGCCGTCGTCCAGAAGCGGTACGTGAGCACCACCGCTCCCGCCGCGCCCGGACCGTCATCGCGCGCATCGAGCAGCCGGCCCAGCACCGGGTGCAGCCCCATCACGTCGAAAAAACTTCCGCCCACCACTCCCGCGCGCACTTCGCGCGGCTCGCCCAGACCGGCCATCGTGAAGCCGATCACCGAAAAATCGCCGAACTCCGAAATCGTGTGCGTGCTGGCCTTCAGGTCGTGTATCTCCGGGACGGAAAACGTCGTGTTGTCGTTCCCGATGCCCCGCGCGGTTTCGCGTATATAAATGATGCGGTCTTCGTCTCTGTTCACCAGCGGCCGCAGCAGAATTCCGCGCACCAGGCTGAAAATCGCCGCGTTCGCACCGATGCCCAGCGCCAGCGTCAACACCGCGACGGCCGTAAATCCCGGGCTCTTTCGCAGCACGCGCAGCGCGAAGCGGATGTCGCGCGAAAGGTGGTCCCAGAAAAGCCAGCGCCGCGATTCGTAAAAGCTTTCCTGCGCGCCGGTGACATTTCCAAATGTCCGTTGCGCCTTCTCGCGCGCTTCGGCTTCGCTCATTCCCAAGTCGCGCAACCTCTGCGCCTCGTTCTCGATGTGCGCCTTGATCTCGTCGCTGAAATCTTCGGAATTACGCTTGTGTCCGGACATTTGCCACCTCACCAAACGTCTTTTGCTCTTCACTCTTCACGCATCAAGATCAATGGGTCCACCGAAAGCGCCCGCCGCGCCGGAATCCACGTCGCCAGCAGCCCCAGCAGCAGCATCGCCAGCACCGCGCCCGCCAGCACCACCGGGTCTCGCGGGCTTGCCTGGTACACGATGAACGCCAGCACCTTTGTCGCGAGCAATCCCAACACCAGCCCCGCCGCCGACCCGATCGCCAGCAGCTTGAACGCGCGCCCCAGCGCCGCCTCCAGAATTTCTTTGCGCTGCGCGCCCACCGCCACGCGAATCCCCAACTCGCGCCGCCGCTTGCTCACCGAATAGGCCGCCATGCCGAAAATTCCGGTGATCGAAAGCATCGCGCCCATCACTCCCAGCACGCCCAACGACGCCGTGGCCATCCTCGAAGCGAAAAGCGCGCCGTTCATTTCCTTGATCCACGTCTGAATGTAAAGCGGCAGCCCCGGATCCATTCCGCGCAGCGTGCTCCGCACCTCGCCTGCGATCTGCTGCGGATCGCCGCTCGACCGCACCACCATCCACGTCTCGCCCGTTTCCGATTGCAGGATTGGGAAGAAAATCGCCGTGGTCGGCTCCTCCGCCACGTTCAAATACTTTCCGTCCGCGACGATCCCGATCACTTGGTATCGCGTGCCGTCGCGCAGTTTGAAATATTTCCCGAGGGGATCCGCGGACGTCCCAAACAATCTCTTCGCGAAGAGTTCATTCACTACGGCCACCTTCGGCGCTTCTTTATCGTCGTACCAGGTGAACGCTCTTCCCGCGAGCAGCGAAGTTCCCGCTGCGTCGAAATAGCCGGGCGACACGCGGAAAAAGAATGGCGTGGAAACCGCGTTCGACGGCCGGAAATCCGCCGTGTCGTCGTGGAAGACAATCGTCGTGTTCCCGCCCATCGCCAGCGGCGGGTATCCCGTCACTCCCACCGCCGTCACTCCCGGCAGCGCACCGATCGCGTCCATCATTTTTCTTCGCACCGCCGGCATCTGCTCCAGCGTGTATCCCGCCATGCGCAAATCCGGCTCAACCAGCAGCGCCTTCTGCGGCTCGATTCCAAAACTCGCGTGCACCGATCGCATCAGCCCGCGCACCGCCACAAGCGAAGAAGTCACCAGCACCGCGCAAATCGCGATCTGCGCAACGAGCAGCACGTCTCGCACGCTGATTCGCCGCCCCGGCTTCTGCATCGAGCCGCCCTTCACGATCTCGTACGGATCGGTGTGCAGCACCTGCCGCATCGGTACCGCTCCAAACAGAAACCCGCTCGCAAAACTCAGCAGCACCGCTATGCCATACACTTTCGCGTCCGGCTCGACCGGCATGTGAATCGGAAACCGCGTGAACGGCGTCCACGCCCCCAGCGCGCGCAGCAGCACCACGCTTCCCCACAAGCCCGCGACTCCGCCCACCGACGAAATGATCAGCGCCTCGGTAAACATCTGCCGCAGCACGCGCCCGCGGCTCGCGCCCAACGCCAGCCGCAGCGCCACTTCTCGCGAGCGATCGGCCGCCCGCGCCGCAAACAGGCTTCCCAGATTCGCGCACGCCGCCAGCAGAATCAGCCCCGCCAGCAGCATCAACCCCTTCGCAAACGCCCGCGCCGGCCCGCCGATGAAATTTCCCACCAGGCTCGGCCGCGAAAGCGCAAAGCTCGCTTGTCCGTCTTCCTTCGGGAAATTCTCGCTCAGATAGGACCCGATCGAATTCAGGTCCGCCGTCGCCTGCGTCGTATTCACTCCCTCTTTCACGTGCCCGAAAATTTCGAATACCCACCGGTTCCCGCGGTCGTCGAGTTCGTTTACGCCGTCGATGTCCTCCTGGTTGATCATCGGCACAAACATGTCGGGCGCGAAAAAAAGCACCGTTCCGCGGAATCCCGGCGGCGTCACACCGAGAATCGTGTACGGATGCTTGTTCAGCAGGACTTTCTGCCCCACCACTCCGCGATCATCCTGAAAACGCGCGTGCCAGTAGTCGTACGTCAGCACGATGTAGGGAGCGCTGTTTGGCCCGTGTTCATCGGAAGCGCGCAGCACGCGCCCGAGGAACGGCTGAATGCGCAGCACCTCGAAATAATTTCCGCTCACCTCGTACATCCACGCGCGCGTCGGATTATTGCCGGTGTCGATTGCTGCTTCCGTGATGTTGTACGCCGCCAGGCCGTCGAAGCTGCGATTGCGGTCGCGCAAGTCGAGATAATCTTTGTACGACTGATAATTCGTCGCGCCACGCGACTTCCCCGCGCGGTCGATTTCCCACAAGCTCTCCGCATTCGGCACGTTCAGCGGTTTCAGGATCAGCGAATTCAGCACTCCGAAGACGACGGAATTGGCCCCGATTCCCAGCGCCAGCGTCAGCACCGCGACCGCTGTGAATCCCGGGCTCTTCCGCAGCACACGCGCTCCGAATCGCACGTCCCGCGAAAAGTGGTCCCAGAAAAGCCATCGCCGCGATTCATAGAAGCGCTCCTCGGCCCGCGTCACATTTCCAAACGTCTGCGTAGCCCCGGCGCGCGCCTCGTCTTCGCTCAGCCCCTGTTCGCGCAGCCTCTGCGTCTCATTCTCAATGTGCGATTGCACTTCGCTGCGGAATTCCTTCGCGGTGCGCTTGCGCCGAAACATGGGCCGCCTCCTCGCTGCAAACGTCAGCTCTCTTTCACTTCCACTCCCAGCCCGAGGATCTTGCCGATCGCCGCCGAAAATCGGCTCCACTTGTTCGTTTCATGCAGCAGCTGCTGCCGGCCCTTCGCGGTGAGCGAATAAAACCGCGCCTTGCGATTATTGGCAGACACGCCCCACTTCGCGGAAATCCACCGGCGGTCTTCCAGCCGCTGCAGCGCCGGGTAGAGCGCCCCGTGCTCCACCAGCAGCTCTTCGTCGGAAGTTTGTTGGATGGCGCGCGCGATTCCCTGGCCGTGCTGCGGCCCGAAAATCAGCGTGCGCAGGATGAGCAGGTCGAGCGTGCCCTGCAGCAGCTCGAGCCGTTCCTTTGACTCGCGCTCGCTTCTGGCTTGCGTGGACTTCTCTTGGGTAGTCATATGACCCGAAGCTTATCGCGCTCGGGTAAGATGTCAACCCATAATACGCAGCGGCGCGGAAAAAGTTCCGCAATCAGCCGGTCGCGATCCTCATGCTGCTGCGTGTACCGGCTGCTCCTTCGCTCCCATGACTATCAGCCACAGCATCGTGCCGCCCTCGCCCAATCCGCCCGCCACCGCCGCTGCGCGGAACACGGAGTTGGAGTAGCCCGGAAAAAGCAACGAAGTCGCGCTCGTCGCGACGTATCCGATTCCCGCGCAGATCAAAAGCACTCCCAGAATGCGCGGAAGG
>DASTCZ010000063.1:0-2633 GCA_035710585.1 Candidatus Acidiferrales bacterium
AACAAAACTTCGATCGACAAGTCTCTGAACGATCTGCGCGACAAACGGTTCCTTACGGCCGACTTCGATAAGGTGAGCCAGATCGATCTGACGGCAAAAAAGCAGCAAATCGAATTTCAGCACAGTAAAGATGCATGGCAGATCGTAAAGCCTGTGCCCGCACGCGCCGATGGCTCTCAAGTTGACGATCTCGTTCAAAAACTCAGAACCGCGAAATTTGACATCGCCTCCGGAGACGACGCGAAAAAAGCGGCGAGCGCATTCGCCGCCGGCACGCCCTTTTCAGACGTAAAAATCGTCGGTGCATCCGGCACGCAGGATTTGCAGATCCGGAAGAACAAGGACGATTACTACGCGAGATCCTCCGTCGCGGAAGGCGCGTACAAGGTTGCAAACGACCTGGCGACTGCGCTGGACAAATCGCTCGATGATTTCCGCAACAAGAAGCTCTTCGATTTTGGGTTCGACGACCCGAACAAAATCGAATTCCGAGATGGTTCGAAATCCACAACGCTCACGCACACTGGCGCCGACTGGTTTCAGGACGGGAAGAAGCTCGATCCTGCGGGCGTGGACAACTTCGTCGAAAAAATTCGCAATCTTGCAGCGGTGAAGTTTCCGGATTCAGGGTTCGGCTCAGCGGAAATAGATTTGAACATCACATCCAACGACAGCAAGCGCGTCGAGAAAATTTCAATCAGCAAGAATGGCGACCGCTACATCGCCAAACGTGAGAACGAACCCGAACTCTACGAGCTGAACGCGACAGACGTGAGCGATCTTCAAAAAGCGGTCGCCGACGTCAAGCCCGTGCCGCCCGCGCCGGCAAAACACTGACCCCCCGCTTCGGTGCATCAGTTGCCGAAAGCGATTTCGCGCGTGACTCGAGTTTGTTCTGCAGAAGCGTCAGCCGAAGTTCGTTGTATGTGATGGATTCGGGCAATTCCGCCTTGATCAGACTTAGCTGATCGCTTGCGACCTTTTGGCGCGCGCGCAAAATCGATTCCCGCTTCGCGGCTTCTACCCATTCCGCGCGGGACACGAGGGCGCCGCGCTCCACCATCCGGCAAATTTGCGTGACAATTCTGCTCACAGTCACTTCGCGAATCCGCGCGACCTCCTCAAGATCCAACCCGCGATTGAGCAGATGCAAAGTTTCCTCATCGGCGCTCCCGGGCTTGATCGGCGAAAACGTGTGCGCCGAGCCAGGCTTCGAGTGATCGGCATATTCTCGGACGATTTCGAGGACTGCAGCGCCAATCGTCGCGCACTTGCGTCCGCCGAATCCGGGGACGCACCGCAGTTCCTCCATTGTGCGCGGCCGCATTTGCACCACGCCTTCGAGCGCTGAATCGTGTGCAATTGTGAACGGCGGCACGTCGAGCCGGTCGGCCTCCTTGCGGCGCCACGCTCGGAGCGCTTCGAAAGTTCGCGACTCGCCGGCGCTTAAGCTGGCGCCGCGATTCTTGCGCGAATTCCTGGAGCGGCCTTGACCCGGCCTCTCCGAAGGGCGGGGGGATTGAAGATCAGCGGGCGCGCTCCCCGCGAGCCAATCCGGGATTCCGCTGCAGACGTCACACGCTTTGCAGTTGCTCCAGGAGGTTTTCTCTCCAAAATGCTCGCAAATTTGCGCGTGCCGGCACGACCGCGAGGCGGCAAAGTTCAAAATCTTTTGATACCGCTCCCAAGCCCGATGATGTTCCGCCTCGTCCTGAATTTCGCCGATGAAGTATTCGATCAGGCGGCGATCCTGGAATTGCCACAGAAGAATGCAATCAGACGGCTGCCGGTCGCGCCCTGCGCGTCCGGCCTCCTGATAAAACTGCTCGATTGATTTCGGCAGCGAAAGATGAATAACCGCGCGGACGGAAGGCTTATCGATCCCCAGTCCGAATGCAACGGTCCCGACCAGAACGCGGGCGCCATCGCTCATCCATTTCTCTTGATTCGCCATCCGCTCGTCCTTGTCCATCTTTCCGTGGTAGGGGACGGCGGAAATTCCATTTTCTTTCAGATAGTCGACAGTCTTGCCAACTCGCTTTATCGTCGGCGAGTACACGATCACGCTCTGGCCCGCAAATTTCTTGAGCAGCCGGACGAGAAGCTCAAGCTGCTCCGCTGTGTTTTGGCATTCCTTTACCAAATAGCGCAAATTCGGGCGATGGAAGCTGGCGATGAATTTGCCGGGGTCGCGCAGCTTCAATTGCGAGACGATGTCGTGGCGGACATGCTGAGTCGCGCTGGCTGTGAAGGCGGCGATGGGGACGGCGGGAAAGCGATCACGCAAGCGGCTGAGCTGGCGGTAATCGGTGCGAAATTCATGTCCCCACTCCGAGATGCAGTGCGCTTCGTCGATTACGAAGAATGAAACTGGGACGGCCGAGAGCCATTCGAGCGTATCTTTCGCGGCGAGGCGTTCCGGAGAGAGATAAAGCAGCCGAAAAGCGCCGGAGCCCGCATCCTTCATCACCTCACGCTGCTCGCGCGCCGAAATCGTGCTGTTGAGCGCAGCGGCAGCGATTCCCGCTTGCTTGAGTTGCGCCACTTGATCGTGCATGAGCGCGAGCAAGGGCGAGACGACGACTGCGGTCTTATCCGGAATGAGCGCAGCGGGAAGTTGGTAGCAGAGCGAT
>DASTCZ010000064.1:0-7366 GCA_035710585.1 Candidatus Acidiferrales bacterium
GATCGCGGATATCCAAATGCAGCGTTTGAAGCGCAAGTCGCGCCGGCCGGTCAGCCGCACCACTTCGATATCACGTACAAAATCACCGAAGGTCCTGAAGTAAAGGTGAGTGACGCCGTAATCCTGGGACGCGGAAAAACTCGTCTGCCTGCCATCGAAAAAGCCGTAAATCTGAAAAAGGACGAGCCACTCAGCGAAAGCAAGCTGCTGACCGCCGAAGGAAATCTCTACGAGCTCGGGATGTATGACTGGGCCGAAGTCAGCCCCAAAAAGCCGATCACAACGCAAGAGCAGGAAGACGTCCTGGTGCGCCTGCACGAAATGAAGCGCAATTCCATCGACTACGGGATCGGTTTCGAAGTCGTCCACAGAGGCGGCAGCATTCCAATCGGGGCCGTCGCGTTGCCTGGATTACCGCCGATCGGCTTGGGAACGAAGTTCACCGTCAGCCAACAGACTTTTATCGGTCCGCGCGGATCGATCGAATACACGCGGCGCCTAATGCGCGGCCGCCCCGAGGAACTGACCATTGCAGTGCTCGGCGCGCGCCTCGATCAGCGCGTGCAGATCAGCTACGCGGACAAACACTTCCGAAACACCAACTGGTCGTCACTCGCAAGCGTGAGTGGAGAACGCAACACGGAAAATCCGATCTATGCCGCCGAAATCGAGCAGGGCACGTTTCAAGTTCAGCGCTGGCTCGATTCCGCGCGCACGCGCACCTTGCAGCTCCGTTACACCTACAGGCACACGAGCCTCTCGCACATCGTGATACCCGATCTCGTGATGCCCTCTGACCAGAACGTGCGCCTCTCCACGATCGGCGGTGCGCTCATTCGCGACACGCGCGATAAGCCGCTCGACGCGCACAAGGGCATGTATCAGACCGTGGATCTCAGCATCACTGCGAAGGGACTCGGTTCCCAGGCCAATTTTGCACGCCTGCTCGCTCAGATCGCCTACTACCGCGAAATGCGTCCGTGGCTCGTCTGGGCGAATAGCGTTCGCGCTGGATTCGAAAAGCCTTTCTCCGGCAGCGAAGTGCCTCTCAGCGAACGCTTTTTCTCCGGCGGCAGCACCACATTACGCGGGTTTCCGATCAATGGCGCAGGGCCCCAGCGCCCCGTTAGCGTATGCAGTGATCCCAGTAATCCATCGACCTGCACCGTAATCAGCGTGCCCGTTGGCGGAAATATGCTTTTCATTCTCAATTCTGAGTTGCGGTTTCCGATCCCGCTGCATTCTGGATTGGGAGGGGTTGTTTTTTACGACGGTGGCAACGTCTACAGCCGCATCAATTTCAAACTCTTCACGCAGAACTACACAAATTCGGCCGGCATTGGACTTCGTTACAACACCCCTGTGGGACCGCTCCGCATCGATATCGGCCGGCTATTAAGCCCTATCCCCGGTCTAAAGGCGACACAGTATTTCATTACCATCGGACAAGCCTTCTAATTCTGTAGGCGTCGTCCGTTGGTCAGACGCACGAAATCTTGGCCGCGTACCAGCCGCGCGGCGTCGGAAGCAGGCGTTTTATGAACCTAAAGCGATCACTTAAATGGCTGGCGGTTGTAGTTCTGGCGCTCATTGCCCTCGCGTGTGCGGGAATTCTTTTCGTTCAACACAGTTCCGGTTTTCATCGTTGGCTGCTCGCTCAAATGATCAGCCGCGCTGATCAAGCCACGGGCGGCCGCCTTGAAATTCGAGGCTACGAAATTCACTGGTGGCCGCTTTCCGCTGATTTCGATGGCGTCGTGCTACGCGGCTCGGAAGGACCCGGACAGCGTCCTCTCTTCTCAGCGGATCGCGCCAGCGTGCAACTGAAAATCCTGTCGTTCATTCATAAGCGCGTGGATTTCCGGAACATAGACCTGGAAACGCCCGTGATCCATTTGATCGCGGATAAAAACGGAATTTCCAATCTTCCCAAGCCCGAATCCGCTTCTCCGAAATCCAGTTCCTTCAGCATTTTCGATTTGGCCGTCAAACATTTCGTGATTCACTCCGGCGCCGTTTATTACAACGACGTATCGACACCCTTCGAAGCGGACCTGAAGAATCTGCAGACACAGGTCGACTGGCGCTTGCTCAACCAGACCTATGCCGGGAATCTTTCTTACACCGACGGCAGTTTCAAATGGGCGGATTATGCGCCGATCGCGCATCAGGCGAATCTTCAGTTCGCCGCTTCCCGGAGTGACTTCTCGGTCGAGCCGCTGGAGCTTGGCATCGGAGCTTCCCATGTCACCTTACGCGCGAAGGTCGATCATTTCGGAAATTCGCAGCTGCACGGCTCCTATCAGGCATCGGTGAACACCGACGATTTGCGCCGCGTGCTCGCGGAACCGTCGATCCCTCGCGCCGAAATATCGCTTAATGGCGCCGTCGAATTCCAATCAGCCGGCTCTCGTCCGCTCGTCGAAAAACTGAAGCTGCAAGGATCGTTTGCCAGTCGCGAAGTAGCGGTCCGCACCTCCGCTTATTCAGGAGTCGTCCGCGACGTCCGCGGCGAAATGCTCCTCGAGAATGGCAACCTGCACATCGCAAAATTCGATGGCGCCGTCTTCGATGGTCACCTGAGCGGAGCGTTTGAAATGGCGAAGATCTTGACGTCGCAAGACGCATCGCTGCGCGCTTCGATCTCGCGGGTCTCGATTCCAGCGGCAATCGCGGCGACTGGCGACGCCTCGCTCCGCCGATTCCCCGTACAAGGCGCTATCGATGGCAAGGCCACGATGAACTGGCGCGGCTCGTTCACAAATGTTCATGCGAATTCGGACGTGACGATTCGTTCCTCTCTCGGCGGAAAAGCGTCACCCAACGCCGGCATTCCAGTGAACGGCGAGTTCCATCTCAATTACGACGGACCGAACCAATCCCTCGCGATCGCGCGTTCATACCTGCGCACCGATCGCACCACACTTTCGCTCAACGGCACCTTAAGCAAGAGATCTTCGATTGCCGTGAACTTGAGTACCTCGGACCTGCAGGATGTCTCCGCGCTCGCGGCAAACGTCATGGCGGTCAGCGGCTCATCCGCTGAAAATTTGCAGAAGGTACAGAGCCTCCGCGGACCCGCAACGCTTTCTGCGCAGGTTACGGGAGACGTTCGCAATCCGCGCGCCATCGGAAGCGTCAGCGCAAGCAGTCTACAATTCGATGGCAGCGGCTTTCGCGTTTTTAAGGTGGATTTCGATGCCAGCCCCGCCAAACTTGTTCTGAAAAATGGCGATCTCGAGCCCGGGAACAACGGAAAAATCAGCTTCGCGATGAGCGCGAATCTCGACCATTGGTCATTTTCCAAGGATGCTCCGATCACGGCGGAAATTTCCGCGCACCAAATTCAAGCGGCGGACATCGAAAAGTTCGCGAATCTGAACTATCCCGTCGGCGGCCTGCTGAACGCGAAATTCTCGGTTGAAGGCTCTGCCGGATCTCCACGCGGACAAGGTTCACTCGATCTTCTTCAAGCAAACGTCTACGGAGAGCCGGTCCAGAGCGTAAAGCTGCAGATTCGCGGGGACGGAAATTCCATCCACACGACTGGAGACGCCAAGCTAACTGCTGGTGATCTCACGGCGGACATCACCTACGGCCCGCACAACGGAACATATTCTGGCCAAGTCAGCTCCAAATCTATGAATCTGGCCGCCCTGCAGCGCTTGCAATCGCGCGTGCCCGTTTCGGGTAAACTTGTCTTCAACGCAAAAGGATCCGGCACATTCGAACAGCCGCAGGTGACAGCGGATCTCTCTGTCGATTCGTTGCAGGTGCGGGAGCAGAAGATCTCCCAGCTTCAGGCGCACTTAAACGTCGCAAATCAGAAAGCGGACTTTACGGCGAAGACCAACATCGGGCCGGGAAATCTCCAGGCAAAGGGAACAGTTCGCTTGGTCGGCGATTATGACTCCGATATTTCACTCGACACAAATCCATTTCCTATTAGCGCGATGCTCGCAGCGTACGCTCCCAGCGCGCCCACCGGATTACAGGGACAAACGGAAATCCACGCGACGCTGCGCGGACCGCTGAAAGACCGGGCGCGACTGCGGGGTCACCTCGAACTTCCGTCGCTCGCAGTCGGATACAAAGACTTGCAAGTATCCAGCGCCAGTGCCATTCGCGTGGACTTTCAAAATGGCCTTGTGACGTTGCAGCCCGCCGAATTGCGCGGCAACGGAACCGATCTGCGCGTGCAAGGCTCCGCACCTGTTGCGGGAGACGGTGCGTTCAACGCGTCCGCAACGGGATCGGTCGATCTTTCGCTGCTGAAAATGCTCGGAACGGACATCGACAGCTCCGGTCAGATTCAATTGAACGTGCATGCGCGCGGCAACCGCACGACTCCTTCTCTTGAAGGCGAGATGAAGGTCGTAAACGGAGTCTTCTCTTCCGAAAGCAGCCCGATCGGTTTTGAAAAAGTGAACGCCGAGATGCGGATTCACAATAATCGCGTTGAGATCTCGCAATTTCAAGGGCAAGCCGGCGGCGGCACTGTCACGCTCACGGGATTCGCGCTGCTCGGCAGCCAGACTTCGTTCCGCGTCGGCGCCACCGCGCAAAATGTGCGCATCCGCTACCCGCGCGGCGTGCGCGCGATTCTCAATGGAGACCTCACTCTGATCGGTTCTCCCGCCGATTCGACGCTCGCGGGAAATATTGTGATCCGCCGGCTCTCATTCACGCAGGAATTCGACCTCACCTCATTTGTTTCGCAATTTTCGGGCGGACCTCCTTCGTTGGAAGCGCCGGATTTCGAGCGGCACATGAAATTGTCGGTCGGCGTGCAATCGCGCACTGATCTTGCTCTCGCCAGCAGCAAAGTCAGCGTCGAAGGCTCCGCCGATCTGCGCGTGCAAGGCACGCTAGCGGATCCGGTGGTGATCGGGCGCGCATCGCTCACCAGCGGGGAACTCTATTTCATGGGCCACCGCTACGACGTTCAAAACGGCGTGATCACTTTTTCAAATCCGCTGCAAACGACTGCTGCCGTCAACCTCAACGCAACGACAACCGTCGATCAGTACAACATTGCTCTGAATTTCGTCGGCCCGCTCGATCGACTCCGCACGACATATTCTTCCACTCCATCGCTGCCGCCTGCGGACATCATCAACTTGCTTGCCTTCGGCAAGACACAGGAGGAGCAAGCGACCAGCCCCAGCACGCCCGCCTCGCTCGGCGCCGAATCATTGCTCGCGCAAGGTGTCAGCAGCCAGGTGAGCGGGAAAGTGGAGAAGTTCTCGGG
Source organism: Candidatus Acidiferrales bacterium (assembly GCA_035710585.1). Taxonomy (GTDB): domain Bacteria; phylum Acidobacteriota; class Terriglobia; order Acidiferrales; family UBA7541; genus DASTCZ01. The sequence goes on from DASTCZ010000064.1 coordinate 5,252, forward strand.
ACTTTCTCAATTTGAAATTGATCCGGTCGTCGGTGGAGAACAGAGCAATCCGGGGGCGCGCGTCGCTCTTCAACAGCACATTACTGGCAACCTCATTTTTTCTTTTTCCACCGACCTCAGCTCAACGCAGCAGGAAGTGATCAGTCTGGAATATCAAACGAAGAAGAAAATGAAGATTGCCGTTATTCGCGACGAATATGGCGGCTACGCGTTGAACCTGCGTTTCCACAAAGACTTTTGACGGCCCGCCCGCCGGCAATCTTGTCGGGTGACGAATCAATCCGTTCGCATCGCGATCAGCGGGTCAACGCGCGTGGCGCGGAGCGCGGGCGCCAGACACGCACATGTCGCAACCAACGCGAGCCCCGCTGCCGCGGCCGCAAATACGACGGGATCGAGCGGCGCAACTCCAAATAGAGACGTCCGCATCAGTCGCGTAAGAAATGCCGCCATCGTCCCGCCGATCAGCACTCCCAATCCCGCGAGCCGCAGTCCTTGAAACAGGACCAGCCGCAGCACATCGCGCCGCGACGCTCCCAGCGCAATTCGTACTCCGAGTTCTCGCGTGCGTTGCGCAACGGATTGAGAAATCGTTCCGTAGATTCCGATCGCGGCCAGCGACAGCGCTGCCAGCGCGAACCCGCTCAGTAATTGCATGATGAAGCGCCGCTGCGCCGTCGAGCGCGCCACAATCGCCGACATCGGAAACGCATCGTACGCCGGCATTGCGGGATCAACTGCGCGTATGGCCGCAGCCATCTCCGGCAGAATCGCTCCCGCGTCACCATCTACGCGCGCAACCATCACCGGATTCCCCAGCGCGCTGAAAGCCATCGGCCGGTACGCCTCCGGCACAACATCCTTATCGAGCGCAGAGTGGTGTACGTCCCCGATCACACCGACCACCGTGATCCAATTCTGTTTCTCGGGAGTCGCGCCGAATTTGATTCTCCGGCCTACCGGATCTTCGCCGGGCCAAAAAGATTTCGCCGCCGTCTGATTCACGAGCGCAACTGTAGCCGCCGCTCCAGCTATGTCGTGTTCGTCGAGGTAGCGGCCCGCATGCAGCGGAATCTGCATTGCCGAAAAATATCCCGGCGACGCCACGCGATACTCCACGGTGGGCTGCTGCCCCTTCGGATAGTCGCGTCCTTCCACCCAGATCCAGCTTCCGAGATTGCTGCCCAGCAACGGCAGCCGGCTCACTGCGCCCGCCGCGCGCACACCCGGAATTCGCATCATGCGGTCAAGCAACGCGTTGTCGAGCGGCAGCGCTTGCGAGGCATTCGTCACGCTCGGCGGCAGCAGTGTCGCGATCGTCGCAGTATGCGCAGTATCGAATCCGGGGTTCACGTCCAGCAGCCGCACAAAACTCCGAATTAGCAGCCCGGCTCCCACCAACAAAGCTAGAGCGAGTGAAATCTGCGCAACCGCAAGTCCCGAGCGGAATCGATGATGCCCGCCGGTGAAGCCGCGTCCGCCGTCCGAAAGTCCGCCCGCGACATCTCCCCGGATGATTCGCAGCGCCGGCGGCAGGCCCGCGAGCAACGCGCTCAGAATTGCGACGGCCATCGTGAAAATCATCGCGCGCAAATCGAGCGATATTCCACGGCCTTCCAAAAGGACCGCGGGAGCCGCGGCCGTCAGCGCGCGCAAGATTCCAATGCCAAGCGCCACGCCCGCAACCGTGCCGAGCCCCGCAAGCACGCAGCTCTCAGTTGAAAATTGGCGCAATAGCCGGAAACGCGATGCGCCTAGAGCAGCTCTGACTGCAATTTCCTTCCCGCGCGCGATCGCAAAAGTCAGAAGCAAATTTGCGACATTCGCGCAGGCCATCAGTAAAACCAGCCCGACCGCGCCAAGCAGAAGCATCATCGCCGGACGCACGCGGCCTACTGCCTGCTCCGCTAGCGGCGCCGAAGAATACAGCAGCCCGCCGTCGATTTCCGGATATTGCTTGCCGAGCGCTTCGCCAAGCGTGCGCACTTCCGCGGAGGCTTGCTCCATCGCGATGCCGGGCTTCAGTCTGCCGATCACTTTCATGAATCGCACAAATCGCGGCGTGCCGGCGAGTGGGTTCGTCGCTAGCGGCATCCACAGATCGATGTTTCCCGG
>DASTCZ010000065.1:0-8061 GCA_035710585.1 Candidatus Acidiferrales bacterium
GTGGTCTAGAACTTGAATGAGAACGCTGCGAAGCTCGCGCGCGTTTTGCTCCCAGGTGAACTGCGACGCGGTCCGCGCGGCATTTTCTCCGAATCGGCGGCGGGCTGCGGAGTCTGCCGCAAGGTGCTGAAGATGTCTTGCGAGCTCGGAAATATCCCTCGGATCGTCGAGAACGATCCCGTCTTCTCCGCGGTGAATGACTTCGCTGACACCCGCGGCACTCGACGTGATCACCGGCAGTCCGCAAGCCATCGCCTCGAGAACGGGAAGTGCAAAGGAGTCCTCGAGTGAGGGGCTGGCGTAAATGTCAGCGGCCGAATAATAAAATTCGACGTCCGAACGCTTGGGAAGCGCCCGAACATCAACGCTGCTGGTCCCGGGATGCCCAAGATTGAAGCGACGCACCAATTCATCGCCCACGGCCAAGATGCAAATCCGGTCATTACCGATCGAACGGACAGCCTCGACCAGCGTCGCCAGGCCCTTTGCTGCCCAGTCGTTACCGATCAGAAGGACGGCGATTGAATCGGATTGGAGCCCAAGTTCGTGCCGCGCCGCGTCTCGCAACTCTTGCCGAGTGCCAGGAGAAAACAGTTTCGCATCGACGCCGTGATAGCTCACGGCGGTTTTCAGGTCATCGCCGAATAGTTTTCTGAGTTCGCTTTCGGTCCGCTTCGAGACGGCGATAAGACGAAGTCCTTTGCGACGATACACTGCACGTTCCATGCGCTCGGCAAGCCGGTAATAGAGCCACCGATGGACGCGGCGCGCCAATGAGAGTGAACCGCGAATGTCGTTCCTTGCGACAAGATCCGCAGATTGCCGAATCTTCGGGAAGAGGGCGTGCACGCTAACTACGTCGGGTCGCAGGCAATTCGCACCGGGAGAATAGAGCACGTCCGGCCGCAATCCACGCAGGCGATCCCAGCTTCGGACCGTGGCGTTGGCCAGCAACCAGCCTGGATAGCGAATCACTTCCGGGCCGGGAGGAATCGGAACTCGATGCCAGATCACACACTCGGCGGGCAGATCCTCGATACGCGAAGCATACACATGAATCTCGAATTCATCCGCGAGAAAACCAATCTGTTCGGCGACACAGCGCTCCGTCCCGTGCTGCTTGTCGATGAAAGGGGATACGACCGCAAGGATCGGTTTACGATTGCGCGTTTGCATGCGGAGCGCTGATTGCTCTTTGGTTTCCAACAAGGCCCGGTAGGCGGAAGAGCATTCCCACAAAGAGCCACGCATATACGTTCATCAGGTAATTTTGATAGGCAACCAATCCGTAGAACGTAAAGATACCGAGCAGGTAAACGAGAAACCAGAACAGTGCGAAGCTGAAGGGGAAAAACTCCGTGTGACGCAAGCTCTTAACGATCTTCCAGGACTCCCAAAAGAGCACACAGGTCCAGAGCAGCCAGAGTATCGGCCCGATAATTCCCAACTCCAGGATTAGCTGCCCATAACCGCTTTCGGCGCCAAAACTGGGACGCTGCTCCTCGATGGCCGCGCTCACATACTGGATGCCGAGCGACGCCGTTCCGATACCGTTTCCGAATATCCAGTTTGGTTGATCGAATACGCTGAGAACGTTATCCAGCGGATACTGCCAGGCGCGATACTGAAACTCGGAGGCGGAACTGGCCGGCGAAAGAGTCTCTGTGTAAAAGGCCCACCGCGCGCTCGTCTGGGAGGGAAAGATTAAAGCAGCCAGCAATATTGCGATTCCGCCGGCAAAAGTCACCCGCCACACAGTGCGTCCGACCTGCAGCGATCGCCGCGCGCTCGCTGTGATTCCCCAACTCGAGGCTGCAACCAATACCAGGGTATTAACCATCAATGCGATGAAGGCGGACCGCGATCCGGTCATGATCGTCGCCAGTGCTGTTACGCCGATTGCAGCCAACAGCAGTCGCGGCTTCGCACGTTTTTTCAACAGCAAGTAACCGACCGCGCCAAATCCCAACAGATACATCAGAATCAGAAATTGCGCGAACCGTCCGTCGCTAACAAACACGGATGTAGGCCGCGCCACCGAAACGTGAGTCAGAGGCGATTCACGGACCAACTTCCCAAGACCCTGCAATTCGGGCGCCAGCTGCGAAGGGTTCAAAAAATCGGGACCCACAATCGACTGCGCAATGCCCAATCCGGCTACCGCGAGCGCGATCCACATGTTCAACTTCACAAAAAGCTGAAGATCCTTCTCATCGCGCAGATACGCATAACCTGCGAACATCATCGGGACATAGAAAAAATACAATTTGAATCCCAACGGCCCGTAAAAATAGCTCGGCGTATTTGGATTGAACATTTGGATGATGCCGAGGCCTACAAACAGCAACAGCCACTTGGCGAACTTGGGATGAAAAACAGGCAGCCTGTGGCGGCGCCACGCAGCGAACATGGAGATGAACATCATGCCGGCGATGATGTCCTTCACGAAAAACATTCCAGTGGAATTGCCAGAGAATTTACGGATGAAGTCTTCGAAGACCAGCCAAACCAGGAACAGATAAATTCCTCGTCGCCAGTTCTGCAGTATCGCGAGGAACACCAGTGCTCCGACCACGATTACAGCTGCGACGATGAGCATACGAAACTGGCCTGTAATGATCCAATGCGATAGCAGCCACGCCCCCAGCGCTATTAATCCGAGCGCGGCTACGTTCGCTCGAAATCTATTCGATCGTAAAATATCTGTGGCTGCGTTTTGCATGAGATCGATGTCGAATTCAGAATCGAGTCCGGTAACAACTCACAAAGCAAGATGCATCGCGGCGCTTCGCTATGAACGGCCATTCACAAACTACGGAGTTAGCCGACTCAAAACAAAAGTTCTGACGGTCGCAGTCTTCGCCTCAGTAAACGACGCGATCAAGAATGCAAACGCCAAACAACCAATCGCCAGCGCCCCCGCAAGCGTCCAATGCCGAACGTCCGTCGGCCAGGAACCCGCCGGATTCAGAGTAGCTCGGAGCAACGCCAGCAGAGGAAAATGCGTGAGGTATAAGGTATAAGAAAATCCCGCTAAACTGCGCGCCAGGGACTCGTAGACTGGACCGATCTTCGCACGGGCCGGCAGATTCGCGATCATCCACACCGAGAATGCTGCTGCCAGTACAAAATCGCCCACGCTTTCCTGCGTACCTTTGCTCACGCGTATCCATGCAAGCGAGCCAATGAACGTTGCCCAGCTCAAAGCTTGAACTATTCTCTGTTTTGAAGGAGCGAATCCACTCCATTGGCCCGAGAGGAGAAAGACGCCTACGCCAGCGAACCAGATTAGATAATCGAGCGCGATCGGCGAGCCCACAAACCAGAGCACCCCACACGCCGCCAGGGCAAATAGGACTCGAATCGGCGACCGCACTCTAGCGGCAAGAGCGAACAACGATAGCGGAAATAGCACGTAGTACCAAAACTCGTAGCTGAGGCTCCATAAAGGTCCGTTAGAACCAAACATATCTGTGCGAATCGCCTGCAAATAGAAGAGATTTCCGAAGAAGTTTTGGGTCGTAAATCTGGTCGCAAAAGCTATGTTGCTCAAAAAGCGTACAGGTACAAAGTACGTCGACGCAGCGTTCTGCGTTTTCATCCCTATCCAATCAAAAGCGGCGCCGATCATTAAGGCGGGGACGAGCACGATCCAAAGGCGTACGGCACGGTGAACAGAATAAACTCGCCAAGACCAGCGATCGCTCTTGACCATTCTTAAGACACTCGCTCCTATGAAGTATCCGCTTAAGACGAAGAAAATGATGACCGCTTGGTGTCCGAATCCAGTCATCGCGTAGAGGACCCTGCTTCCGACGGTCGGGGCAACCAGATCGACGTACGCTGGAAAGAATAAGGCCCGAACATGACCGATCATGACGACGATTGCGGCAATTCCACGCACCATATCGAGCCGGACTGACGCCGCTGCATCCACGGATTTGCGAGCGTTAGCCTCGGGCCGATGCGAAGCAACGTCCTCGCGTAGAGAGATGTCGTGGGGATTCAAATTTTCTACGCTTATCAAAGACATTGCATCCGGCGCGCGTGCGACCTGTCGAAGTCGAAGAACCAAGCGCCCCCCGCAAAATCGATCGCTCAGCAGCAGCGTAACAGGAGAGAAAACGCCTCCGCCGGCAAAATTACGTGACTCCCAAGAAGTGCAAGGACACTCGCTCCTAAACCCACGATTGCAAGGTATGCAATCGAGGCACTCGTGTGCCTCTCGGCACAATTATCTGAATACATCGAATCTAAGTACGCGTCGGCGATGGCCTGCCAAGAAAAGTATCGATCGGCGGCCCTTCGGCTCCTAAGACTCAATGCTGCGCGGAGATCGCTATTGGTCAAAACCTTCGCAAGCTCGCTGGCGAGACCGACCTGATTCCACTCGGGTGCGAGCAGTACGCCCGCTTCCGTGATGGGATGGCAAGTCTCACTGCCCTCATACGCAACGACTGGCAAACCCTGTACGATCCCCGCGATTGCGCTGCCCCTCCGATTAGAAATCCCTTCTCGAACAAATAGGAGGACGTCAGACGACGCGATTTCCCGGGCAGCGTCCTCGGTTGCAAGAATTCCCAACACTGATAACTGGATTCCGGTGTCAGCGAGCTCGCGACGAAGCGTTGACTCAGCCTCTCTGGAATTCCTACCGAGCACTTTCAATCGCACCCCGGGAATGCCTTGCGCTCCTTGCCTCATGATGAACGCAATCGACTTCGCTTCGTCATCCAAGAACGTGCCGGGGGTGATGCTAAATACGACTACACTGATTCCGGATTCTCCGAGACGGGGACGTGACGTCGCGACGGCCGGCACGTTTGCTCCGACGGGGATGCATACACATTTCGCCAAGTCCCCGGAAATCCAGGATAATTTCGATGGATCATTGGGGACGATTACCCGTTCCGCCAATTCGAAAATGCAACGCATAATGAATAGCTGCAATTTCGTGCGAATCCGATCGAAGGGCTTTCGAATCGGGTACGGCACGGCATCGTGAAACATCACTGCGCATCTCACGCCGCGCAACCGCAAGATCGCAAATACAAACGGCAGGCTCATCGGAAGCGCACGTTTCGACCACTGGAGTGCGGTATACTGAACCACGACCCAGTTTCCCCGCCATTCTCCCGCCTGTCTCCACAGCCAGCGAAATCCCTTCAGCCACCCTTGCTCTTTCCATGGCATGCGAGTTGCCGAAACGCTGACCTGTTTTTTCCTCAGAGCGCCCGAAAGAAACGAACAGTAGTCTTCCACTCCATCCACTGGCGTATCTGCGGCGCCAAGCAGCAAAACGATTGTACGCCAGTCACCTGATTGGCGCGGCTCGTCAGTAACCCGCATGTTATCTGAATTCATGATTACTCTGGACGTAGCCTCAAAAGAAACGTGCTTAGGACAACGGCAGCTCCTCCCCGAGTCTGCGCGCTAAATTCTCGATCGAGTGATCGCTTGCATAACGGATACGTGCTCCGCGTCGGGGATCGTCCCGAGGCTCGGCAAGCGCCCGCGAAATCGCGGTCTCGAGCTCTTCAAAAGTTCCGCCGAGGTACACCATATCTGTTTGATTCCAGAGGGTAAGAACCGGAGTAGCGACGACTGGAATTCCGGCAGCGAAATAATCCAATCGCTTGAGCGGCAGGCAATGAAAACTCAGGGGCAGTGAACAATCGTAGGGCATAAAGCCGATGTCAAGCGCTTCCACGCAATTTCGTAGTTGGTCTTGCCCGAGCCATGGGATCGTGTGCACGTTCGGCAAGTCGAAAATCTTACTCTCGCCAAAAGCAACGAAATGCCATTCGGGATGGGCTTTCAGCACTTGAAAGAGTAGATCCCGGTTCAGACGCTTTTGCGGCGCTCCGAGGTAACCCAGCCGCGGTCGCGGAATTTTCTCCAAGAAGGGGACCGGCTTCCAGCCGCCATTCTCCGAGACCGCTCTATCTGGAATCGCATCGGCTATGAAGGACACGTTCGAGCCAAATCGGCCTCGCAATATCTGAAACACGTTTTCTTGAATCGTTAGTGTCCTGTCGGAGATTCCGGCGTGCTCGTAGAGTTGTGGTTCCGGGTAGTCCTGGCACACATGGACCAAGTAAAAGCCGCGCCGTTTCATTTCCACCGCCAATGGAAGCGCCGGGCCCAAATGGTTAAACATGAAAATCGGAGCCCGCAGCTCTAGTTGTGCGGCGCGCTTCAGGATTTGCCGTGCGGTCCACTTCAGCTGAAGCGCGCGCACTCCCGGAACCGAATTCGCACGATCGCTAAGAAATCTCGGCACGAATCTGGTGATCCCCGGGGGCAGCTCAAACGCGCGATCGTCGTGCCTTCTCAAGTGAGAGCGCACGGGTGCGCAATACAACACGCGACAGCCGAGCAACGATAGGGCAATCGCGTTTCTTTCGGGAATGTTGAATGCGTCCCAGTCCCAATGCGGCGAAATCACAATGGCGTCGCGCTTGGCAGCGTTCGAAGATGATCCGGAAGCAGTAAAATTCGTCACGTGAGATCCGAATGCGAATGTGAGTCGAATACCTGAGAAATTCTTTTGAGTCTCATGGCAAGCGAGCGGCGAAAACTTCGGGCAAGCAGACGCAAGAGGGGCCGGGGCGTCAATTGATCCACATCGCGCGCAGCGTCATAGATCGCGGGGTGCACGGCGGGGACTGGTGCGGGGAAGGCGGCGCGCTTCGCGAGCAGATCGCGCTGCCGAAGATCTGATTGCTCCTGCACGTACAGAAAACAGTTCTGTGCGTACCACGGCTCTACATCCTCCCGATTCCAGACTTGCGCGCGGATACAATCGACGCGGCAAAATTCGTGGTGCGCAAAGAAAGCATTCCAATAATCCGGCCACTGTTCATTCACGTGATGACATCCGCCTTGGCCAGGAATGGCGGCCGAGAAGAGAACGGCAGGCGCAAGTTGCGTCAAAAACGAGATCAGCACAGCTGCTGAAGACTTTGGTAGATGCTCGGCGACTTCCAAACAGATTGCGAGATCGAAAGAGCGTCCGAGCGGAGCAGGGCTCTCGAGATCCAACGCGCGAAAACATTTCGGCGGGATCTTGAGCGAACCATCCGTCACATAGACGCCGTCGATGCCGACGGCATCCTTGATGCCCATTTCCATCGCCACGGCAAGCCATGCACCTGCGCCGCAGCCCACGTCAACGATCGATCTGGGGCTCAAGAGTTCGAAAACCAGCGGCAGGATGGCCCGCGCCGAAGCAATCGAGCCAGGAGTTCTGACGTCAAAGAATTTCTGGCTATACGGACTTTCCTCAGCAGCTGCGAAATTTGACGCTGGCCGAGTCATGAGCCCACGCTTTGCGGCGCGTCCCCCGCATTGTCGGCTGTACGAAACAATCGGCCCACGAACTGCAAGCCGAACGTCACATCTTCCCGCTTGATAATTCCGAATAGCGGCGCGGCGCATACAAAAATCGCCACGCCGATAAGCCCGCGAACACCTGCATTGGCCGGAAGATAAACGATCGCTGCGAGAGCGATAGAGAGCAGAAGGATCGACGGTGCCAACACTTGCCACCCGCGAAGCAGAAGGCCGCGAGCCGATGGAAGCGCCAACAACACGAGAGTCGATCCAATGCCGTAGCTGACGAGCGTGGCCCAGCAGGCTCCGGCGGGTCCATATTTCGGAATCCAGACGAGATTGAGGGCGACGTTCAGCACAGCTCCGGAAATGGTGGGAACCAAAACGAAGCGTTCGCGCGCGCTTGCCAGAAGCGAGGTGTTTACAACCGCGCTGAAGAATACCGCCATTTCCGACCACACAAGGATTCTCAACAATGGAGCCGAGCTCAAGAATTGCGGGCCGTAGTAAACGGCAATGATGAAGTTCGAACCCGCGAAAACGGCGAGGCAAAGACAGCTCACGCCGAAGAGCAACATCCGAAAGACCGTCGAAACATAATTGCCGAAACGCTCAGGCGAGCTGGCGGCGGAACATAAGACCGGAAAGATCGCGAAAATTACCGCGGCCGAAATTGTTTCCGTCAGTTCGCTGATACGAACCGCAGCTACGTACTGACCCACAGCA
>DASTCZ010000066.1:0-5739 GCA_035710585.1 Candidatus Acidiferrales bacterium
TTACTTCACCGACTCATCAAACTCGCGCATCCAGTCCTTTTTCTTCAGCAGCTCGCGAGGCTTGGTGCCGTCCGCCGGGCCGACGATGCCGTCTTTTTCCATGATGTCGATCAGCCGCGCTGCCCGTCCGTAGCCCACACGCAAGCGCCGCTGCAGCGTGGAAGTGGAAGCGCGGCCCATCTCGCAGACCACGCGAACGGCGTCCTGATAGAGCGCGTCGTCCACATCATCGTCATCGCCGTCCGCTCCCGCCTCACCGGACACGCGCTTTTCATCCTTCGGCGCCTCCAGTAGCTGTTGGTTGTACACGGCCTTCGCCTGCGAACGCCAGAAATCGCACACCGCGCCGATTTCCTCTTCCGTGACAAGTGATCCGTGCATGCGGTGCAGCCGCGAAGATCCCGCGGGCAGATAGAGCATGTCGCCGCGCCCTAGCAGCGATTCCGCTCCGTTCGAGTCGAGAATCGTCCGCGAATCCACTTTGCTGGCCACGCGGAACGAAATTCGCGCCGGGAAATTTGCCTTGATGAGGCCCGTGATCACGTCCACCGATGGCCGCTGCGTCGCCAAAATCAAGTGAATGCCGACCGCGCGAGCCATTTGCGCCAGCCGCGTGATCGACTCCTCCACATTATTGGTATCCACCATCATCAAGTCGGCCAACTCGTCGATCACGACCACGAGGTAGGGAAGCGGCTTGTGCTCGGTCTCCTCTACATTTTCAAAAAGCGAGAGCGATTCGCCGCTCTTGAACGTGCGGTTGTACTGATCGATGTTGCGCACTCCGCGCTGCGCCAATAATTTCAGGCGCCGCTCCATTTCGCGCGTGGCGTTGCGCAGCACGTTGCTCGCGATTTTCGGGTCGGTGACGACCGGCGCGAGCAAGTGCGGGATTCCCTCGTAAAGCCCCAGCTCGAGCCTTTTCGGATCGACCATGACCAGCTTCAGCTCGTCCGGCGTGGCCTTGTAGAGCATCGAGACGATCAGCGAATTGAGGAACACGCTCTTGCCCGTTCCCGTCGATCCCGCGATCAGAAGGTGCGGCATCTGCGCCAAATCGGTGATCCGGTGCCGCCCGATCAGATCCTTGCCCATCGCCAGCGTTAGCTTGGAGGCAGAATTCGTAAATTCCGGCGACTCGATTTCATCGCGAAGCGCGATGGTCTGCCGGTGTTGGTTCGGGACCTCGATGCCCACGGTCGATTTCCCCGCGATGCGCTCGATCAAAATCGACTCGGCGCGCAGAGCGAGGCACAAGTCATCCTGCAATCCGGTGATCCGGCTGTATTTGATTCCCGCCTCGGGCTTGAATTCGTAGGTGGTGACCACCGGCCCGGGGTTGATCTGCGTGACGTATCCCGTCACGTCGAATTCTTTGCACTTTTCTTCGATTGCCCGCGCGCAGGCTTTCAATTCCTCTTCCTGCAGCTTTTCGCTACGCTCAGCGGAGCGCAGCAAACTCGGCGATGGCAATTTGAATCCGCCGGAATTCCGCGCGATCTTCGGCTCGGCCGATTTCTTCTTCGGCGGAGGCTCGCCTTCGGAATTTTTGCCCTCGCGGAAGCGCAGTACCACCGGCGGCCGCTTCCCGGAGGCCGCTTCTTCGCCCTCGGAATCTGTCTCGATTTCTTCTTCCGCTGCAATCGCAGCGCTCTTCAACGCCTCGCTAGCGGCAGGGAATTGCGGCGTGACCGGCTGGCGTCCGGCGATCTTCACCTTCTCGATGCGTTGCTTGAGCCGATTCGCCTCGCGCTTCTCGCGCCATTCCGACCAGTAATCCTTCACGCGTCCCGCGACGTTGAGCTTCGCCAGCGGAACCATGAGCCATTCGTGCGTGCCCAAAATCGAAAATCGCGTGGTCAGAAAAAGCGCCGTAAGCAAAGCCGCCACCACGACAACTTGCGCTCCCACGCTGCCCAGGACAGAAGTCGCGCCGGCGGCCAATACATCACCGAGCAATCCTCCCGCGGGAGCCGTGCCGCGAACTTCGGGAAATCTCCACAGCGCAAGCAGCGCCGGCAATCCCAAAACCATCAGCGCGTAGCCGGTCAGCTTCGCCACCGCCGAATCCACCTGCTTGCTGCGGAACCATCGCGCACCGAGCGCGAAAACTCCGGCGGGCAGCAGAAACGCTGCGTAGCCGAGCCCCTGAAAAAGCAGATCCGAGCCATGCGCTCCGGCCGGGCCGATCCAGTTTCCGGATACGCGCCCATCGCCGGACGACACGTTCAGCGATGCATCGTGCGGATTGTAGGAAAGCAAACTCAGCGCGATCAGCAAGCCGATGGTGATCGCCAGAAAGCCGATCAATTCATTCAATCGGCGGTTCTCAGTGGGAGTCAGTAAGCGCACAACTTCTCCTTGGGGCGGATAGCGGGGAGGTCGCGTCGCGCAGGCGGAAAAATGCGCCCGCGGGCTGATCCCGGGGCGCGGGCGCTATCGCGCGTAGCCGAGATGGAAAAACGCAACCAGCAGAACGACTATACCAAGCAAAATGCGGTAAACAATGAAAAGTTTGAGCGTTCGTATCTGCAAATAACGCAGGAAAAACGCGATGACGGCGTAGCCCACAATCGCCGAAACCGCGATCGAAATCGCCACGGTCGATGTGGAAATTTCCATCGTGCCGGCGTGCCGGGCCTTCAGCAGTTTCGGCACTTCGTGAAGCGCCGCGCCAGCGATGATCGGCGTCGAAAGCAGAAACGAAAATCGCGCCGCCGTTTCGCGAGTCATGCGGCGGAAGAGTCCTGCCGTGATCGTGATTCCCGAGCGAGACACTCCCGGAAAGAGCGCCAGCGCCTGCGCCGAGCCAATGAATCCGGCGTCCGCAAGATTTGCCTCGGGCAGACTGCGCTCGAACCGCGAACGGCTCTCCGCCAGCCACATCAGCAGCGCCAGCGAGATCATCGCAATCGCGATCGGTATTGGCCGGCTGAGTTTTTCCTCGATCGTCTTCTCGAATAGAAGGCCGACGACTCCGCCCGGAATTGTTCCGATTACCAGCAGCCAGAATAATCGCCGCTTCCACGCAAAATCCGCATCGGGCATCGCCGCCGAGGGCCTCACGCCGAATCCCGCCAACACCAACTCGTACCAGTCTTTTAGGAAATATAGGAGCACCGCGAGCAGCGTGCCCAGGTGCAGCGCTACATCGAATGCGAGACCCGGCTCAGTCCAGCCCGCAAACCACGGAACCAGAACCAGGTGCGCGCTGCTGCTCACCGGCAGAAATTCCGTCAGTCCCTGCACCACCGCAAGAACAATCGCTTGATAAAGCGGCATCGAACGTGATTCTCCTTGGAGCTGAATGAACGCGAGCTGAACCGCGATTGCCTATGGATTGCCGGCCATCAATTGCGCGAGACGCTTCCTCATTTGGTAGGCGTCGCCGCCGCGGCCGTAATAGCCGCGCAAAATTTCGCGGCTCTGACGGTATCCGTGCTTTTGCCAGAAGGCAATCGCCGCTTCATTCGTTGTTGCGGTTTCCAGCCACACCCACTCAACTCCGCGGCTCGCGAACGATTCTTCCGCGCGCGCAAGCAGCTGCGATCCCGTGCCGCGGCGTCGGAATCGTTGCAGCACGTCGAGCGTAACGACGTGCGCTTCGGTTTGATCCGATTCGGTGATCACAAATCCGGCGATTTCTTCGTCCGCCTCCGCAACGAAACATTCCGCGCCGTGAAGCGCTAGATAAAATCGTAGCTCCGCGCGTCCGTACGCAATTCCTCGCGCAAAGCACACTTGGTCGATGCGGTAGAGCGCCTCGAAATCGCCGCTGCGAAAAGGGCGAATCCTCACTTCGCTCATTGTTTGCGAACAATCAGACTTCGAGGATAACGGGAAGGATCAGGGGACGCTTCGCCGTCTGCTTATTGAAAAAGCGCTTCAGGTCCACGCGGATTTTTTCCTTCATCACGCTGTAGTCGGTTTTCTCTTCCGCGTTCGATTGTTCGATCGTGCGCATCACCACTTCGCGCGCGCGCGCCATCAGCTCCGTGCCATCTGTCGAAGGTACGAACCCTCGCGTCACGATTTCCGGCTGCGATTCCACGCGTCCATTGTGTTTATCGATCGCGATGATCGGAACTACGACGCCGTCTTCCGCCAGGTGACGCCGGTCGCGTATCACCACTTCCTCAATCTCTTCCAGCGACCCCGAATCGACCAGAACGCGTCCGGCCGTCACCGGTTCGCGCCGGAAGGCGCCATCCTCTGTGAACTCGATCGGCTGCCCATTTTCGATCAGGAGGATTTCCTTCGACACCGCGCCCACCTGGTGCGCGAGCGCCGCGTGCCGGAACAAGTGCCGGTATTCGCCGTGCACTGGTATGAAGTATTTCGGCCGCACCAGATTGAGCAGCATTTTCTGATCTTCCTGGCTCGCGTGTCCGGACACGTGAATCAGCCCGCCGGTATTTTCGTAATAGACCAGCGCGCGGCGCCGGAACATGTGATCGAGCATCCGGAAAAGTGCCTTCTCGTTTCCGGGAATGATGCGCGCGGAGAGAATCACCGTGTCCTGCTCATCGACCGTGAGGAACCGATGGTTATCGACTGCAACGCGCGAAAGCGCCGACATCGGCTCCGCTTGACTGCCGCTGATCAATACGATCAGTTTTCGCGGATCGAACGATTTCACATCCTGCGGACGCACCACCATTCCATCTGGAATGTGCAAACGATTCAGCTCGTGCGCGATCTCAACGTTATCGACCATGCTTCGCCCGGTGAACGCGACTTTGCGCCCGATACGCGCGGCAATCTCGACGACTTGCTGTATGCGGTGAATCGATGAAGCGAAGCAGGAGATGAGCACCTTTCGCGGCGCTGCGCGGCATAACTCTTCAATCCGAGGGACCACCGCGCGCTCCGATGGCGTCTCGCCCGGACGCTCCACGTTGGTGCTGTCGCTGAAAAGCGCCAGCACGCCCTCCTGGCCGTAGCGCGCGAATGCATGCAGGTCGAACCGGTGATTGTCGAGCGGAGTCGGATCGATCTTGAAATCGCCGGTGTGGATGATCACGCCCATCGGCGTGCGAACTGCGAGCGCCACGCAATCAATGGTGCTGTGCGTCACCGCGATGAATTCAATTCCAAACGGCCCCAGCTCCAGTTTGTCGCCCGGCACCACTTCGCGCAGCGAAACTTTGTCCAGCAGCCCATGCTCGGTGAGCCGCCGCCGCACCAGCGCCAGCGTGAAGCACGTGCCGTACACCGGCACATCGAGATCGCCCAGAATGTATGGCAGCGCGCCGATGTGATCTTCGTGGCCGTGCGTGAGTATGATCGCGCGTACGCGATCGCGGTGCTGCTTCAGGTACGCGGTGTCGGGAATGACGAGATCTACGCCGAGCAATTCCGACTCAGGGAACATCATGCCAGCGTCGATCACGACGATGTCGTCGCCGTATCGAAGGGCGAGCATGTTCATGCCGAATTCGCCCAGCCCGCCGAGCGGAATCGCCCACAAAGTCTTCTGGCTCAATCGATGCGCCTCATATTTAGCATTTCATCGTATCACGCCGGTCAGGAGGGGTCGGGTTTCGCCCGGAGTAGGAATCGCCGCGGCACGCGCGGCGTTTTCAACTCAGTGCCGCACGAATTTCAATCGTGGCCCGCGAACAAACGCGCAATCGCGACGAGCAGCACCGCGCCGACCGTCGCCGATGCAAGCGTGTAGATCGTGCCGCCGCCGAAAATTCCCAGCTTCGCGAAAAGCCAGCCGCCGAGTATCGCGCC
>DASTCZ010000067.1:0-16248 GCA_035710585.1 Candidatus Acidiferrales bacterium
CATCATCTGAAGATCGGCTTCCGAGCGGCGCAGCCAATCGTTGAAGCGCGGGTTCGACGTGCTCAGATGACAGCGGCGCGCATCGATGCGCTCGTTGACGTGCATGATTTCGAGATTGGCGTTTTTGTGCTCGATCGGCGCCTGCGAATTGTTTCCGCCGGCGCAGTGAATCCGCAGGTAAAGAAATTCTTCCTTGTGCGGCTTGATTTCGAATTCGTAGAGGGCGCGCCGTGTGGTGAGCGAGGCGGGCGGCGGAGAGAATTCGATTTCCGTCGAACGGCGGACACGGTCGAGCCCGTCGTACGAGAAGTTCACGCAATTCCCGTTTACCGAATCCGCCAGGCGATTGCCGCGCTTCTCGCGCTTCGATCCGCGCACTTCGAAAATATCGACGAAGTCGGCGTCGAAATCCCAGGAAAGCGATACTCGTACGGGCTTTTG
Source organism: Candidatus Acidiferrales bacterium (assembly GCA_035710585.1). GTDB lineage: Bacteria > Acidobacteriota > Terriglobia > Acidiferrales > UBA7541 > DASTCZ01. The sequence goes on from DASTCZ010000067.1 coordinate 442, forward strand.
CGCGAAGCTGACGATGCGAATGCGCTCGTAGCAGGTGCTCTGCCAGACAAATTTTGACCGGAAAAAGTGCAGCGACCCGCGCGGAAGAGACAGCTCGCCCTCAAACGTTGAATCGAGATTCGTGAGATCCACCGCGAGATATGAATTGCGGTCCGTTACGGCTGAACCGAGCAGCTGAAACGGCTTGCCCTCCAGCCGCAGCACCAGATTCGAAAGATGGCGTGTTTCCCGGTGATAGATGCCTTGCTGCGCGTTTGCGGCGGAGCGGACGTCGCCATTCACGTCGAACACCGCGAACGTGTCTCCGTATTTCAGGACGCGCGTGACGGAGCTGGCAAGCGATGATGTCGCAAGGACGTAGTGCTGCTCGCGAACTTGAATGACATCTTCCATGCGGATTCCTCAAGAAGAACTGCCGTGTAGCGCTGCTTTCCCTTTCCTTCGCGAGAGGTGCGAATAAAGTTCAACGTATTCCGCGGCCATGCGGGCAGCGGAAAATCGAAGTTCGAACTGCCTGCGGCACGCCGCCCGGTCGAGTTCCGCGCAACGCGCAACGGCTTCGGCGCCCTCCTCTTCCGAGTGGATCACATATCCGGTGACGCCTTCGTCGATTACTTCCGGCACCGAACCCATACCGCAAGCGATCGCGGGTGTGCCGCACGCCATCGCCTCGATCATAGCGAGGCCGAACGGCTCCGGCCAATCGATCGGGAAGACCATCGCAATCGCGTGACTCAGAAGCTCCTGCTTCGCCGGCTGATCGACTTCGCCCACGAATTCTACGTAACGTGAAGAGAGCATCGGTTTGATGACCTGCTCGAAATATTCGGCGTCCACGCGGTCGATCTTCGCGGCGATCTTGAGCGGAATGCCGGCCTTCTCGGCGATGCGAATGGCGCGGTCCACGCGCTTCTCCGGTGAGATGCGGCCGACGAACGCAAGATACTCGCCGGGCTCCGTGCGCGCGTGGAAAAGATCCAGCGGCAGCCCGTGGTACACATTCCCGACCCAGTGCGCGAACCGGATCGGCTTACGCTGCGCGAGTGAAATGGAAACGAGCGGCATGTCGGAGAATCCGCGATAAAGCGCGATGAGATCGGGAATGTCCAGCCGACCGTGCAACGTCGTAATTTGCGGGTAGCCGAGCCAGCGGCTCAGAGGAAAATGAGAATAGTCCGTATGAAAGTGCACGAGATCGAAGCTGGCAAGGAGCTCCGCAACTCGCTCGAGCTGCAACGTGTGGTAGACAAATGGATCCGGATTCGATTTGTTGAGCCGGAGCGCTTGGGGACAAGCGGCGATGAGCTTCGCGGCCGTGATGGAGTCACCCGAGGCGAACAGCGTCACCTCGTGGCCCATCTTGACGAGTTCTTCGGTCAGGTAGGATACGACGCGTTCGGTGCCTCCATAGGTGTGGGGCGGAACGCTTTCATAGAGTGGTGCGACCTGGGCAATGCGCAGGGTAATCCTCCTTTTCTGGTGGGGAAGCAATGGCCGGAGCGAACACCCTGCGTGCGTACTCCCACTCTCATTTGATTCGCCGCGGTTCTCATTCGATGAGAAAAAGTTTGAATTCCGAAGCGCGATGTATTCTTGCGCTCTGCCGGACGGTAGGAGCGACTGAGTTGCGGCTCGAAGCGCGCGCGACGGAGTGGTAGTATCCCCGGCCATGAAAAACAATACGGCAATTTGGATGGGAATTCTCGTAGTGCTGGCACTTACCGCCGCGCTACGCGGAGCGAAGGCCCAATCGCAAGCGCCGGCCGCAGGAGGTCGCGCTACGGTGCTCCATGCCGCGCGGCTGCTGGACGTGAGCGCGGGAAAAATCGTGACGCCCGGCGAAATACTCGTGCAGGGCGATCGCATCGTTGAAGCCGGCGCAAGCGTGACGCGTCCTGCAGGCGCGGAGGTCATCGATCTGGGCGACGCTACATTGATGCCCGGCTTGATTGACGCTCACGTGCACCTCTTTCTTCATCCCGGCGCCGAGGATTTGCAAACCGTGCAGGAGTCCGTGCCGCAGCGCACGATCACCGCGGTGCTCGCGGCCCGCGCGGACTTAATGGCCGGCTTCACCGCGGAGCGCGACATGGGCACCGAGGGCGCCGGATCGGCCGACACCGCTGTGCGAAACGCAATCAATCGCGGCGATGTGCCGGGACCGCGCTTGCGGATCAGCGGCAACGCGATTTCTATCCTGGGCGGGCACGAAGACGCGATCAATTACAATCCCGCGCAACATATTTTTTCCAACGCGACTTACGCCAATAATCCCGCTGAAATCGTGGAAGTGATTCGCGAGCAAATCAAGGAAGGCGCTGACTTCATCAAGGTGTACGAGACGGGTCGCGACAGCTACCGAGATGGAGTTTTCACGTCCACCTTTCAATACTCCGAAGACGAATTGAAAGCTGCAGTTGCCGAAGCGGCGCGGCAGGGTAGGCGAGTCGCTGTCCACGCCACGGGCGAACCGGGGACGCTCTACGCCGCGCGCGCGGGAGTCGTGACGATCGACCACGCCGATCTGCTCAGCGATGAAACCATGCGGCTTATGAAGGAAAAAGACATTCCCGCTGTGCCGACATTTGCGATTTCGGAATATTTCGCCGACCACGCCGCATCGCAGGCGGCGAATGCGCGGCAGCACGAGCAACTCGATTTTCACGGCCAGCAATTTCGCAAACAGATGGCGGCCGGCGTGCCCATGGCGTGCGGCTCCGACGTCGGACCGTTTCCGCACGGCACGCAAGCTCACGAGCTGGAGCTAATGGTGAAATACGGAATGCCTGCGGTGGCTGTGCTGCAAGCGGATTTGCTCAACGGCGCGAAGGCGCTCGGCTGGCAAGGACAAATCGGCGAACTGAAGCCGCACTTTTTCGCGGATGTCATCGCCGTACCGGGCGATCCTACGAAGGACATCAGCGCCACCACGCGCGTCAGCTTCGTAATGAAGGGCGGGATCGTCTACAAGCGCTGAGCGGCGATCACGTCCGCACAGTCGTGCAAGGCGCAACAGCGAGTTTGCACCACCCTGTCTGCATGCCGCGAATTTACGGCTGCGGCTCCGCAAACGGGTTTGCCGGAGTGCGCAATTGGAATTCGCGAGGAGGCTCGGCTCCGAGCAAGTAGCGCACGAAATAGTCCCACCGGCGGCGCATCATGTAATCGGCATCCGGGCCGTAGCCGTGGCGCTGGTTTGGCAGCATGATCAGATCGAAGTCCTTATTCGCTTTGATCAGTGCGTCCACGACCAGCAGCGTATTGTAGGGCGGCACGTTGTCGTCTACCGTGCCGTGCGCCAGCAGCAGATGTCCCTTCAGGTTTTTGGCAATGTTCTGGTTGGCTTGGTCATCGTAATTCGTTCCGCCGCTGGGCGTGCGCGTGAGCAGCCCCTGGTATCTCTCTCCCCAATCGTCCTCATACTCGCGATTATCGTGATTGCCCGATTCTGAAATTCCGACCTTGAAAAAATCGGGATAGCGGAACATTGCATCCGCCGTCGCGAATCCGCCTCCGGAATGCCCGAAGATCCCCACGCGGTCGATATCGATCCATGCGTATCGTGCGGCCAACTGCTTCATGCCGGTCACTTGATCCGGCAGCGTGTTATCTCCCATGTCGGCGTAGTCAGCGTCGTGAAATTTTTTGCTTCGCCAGGGCGTGCCCATGCCGTCGATCTGCACGACAACGAAGCGCAGCTCCGCGAGAGCCTGCGCATCGCCGCGCGACGCTGAAAAATTGCGGCTTCCCACCGATCCCGTCTGCGGGCCGGGGTAGATGTAATTCACGATTGGGTATTTTTTCGTCGAATCGAGGTGCGTCGGGCGGTACATCAGCCCATATAGATCGGTCACGCCGTCGCGCGCCTTCACCATGATCGGTACGGGCGGCTGCCATCCCGCTGCCTGCAGCTTGGAAATGTCCGTGCGTTCGAGCACGGTGACGGTTTTTCCAGTGGCGTCGCGCAGAATGGAGACGGGTGCGACGTCGGGCTTCGAAAAGTTATCCACGAAATAACGGCCGGAGGTGGAAAAATTGACGTCGTGCGTAAACTTTGACTCGGCAGTCAACAGCGTCTGTTTCGATCCGTCAAACGCGACGCTGTAGAGCTGCACGAAATAAGGATCGACTCCCTTTTCCTTCCCGGCGGCCAGGAAATAGACCAAGCGGTCCTTCTCATCCACGCGAAGCATCTGCGTGACCGGACCCTCGCCCTGCGTGATCTGGTTCTTCAGTTTTCCGCTGGCCAGATCGTACAGATAGAGTTGTCCCCAGTCGCTTTTCTCGGAAAACCAGATGAATTCGTTCGTTTCCGGCAGGTACTTCCAATTCGCATGGCCGAGGCCTGACTCGTACTGCGTCGTTGCAGTCTCCTCGAAAACGTCCCGGATCGCTCCCGTTTCAGCGTCGGCGACGCGCAGGTTTTCTTTTTTGTGGTCGCGCGAAGTGGAAACGAACGCGAGACTTTTTCCGTCTGCACTCCACTGCACATCGGTCCATTCGCCCCGCGCGCATGCGATGTCGTCGCACAGCGTCGAGCGGTGCTGATCGGGCGGCATCTGGAGCCGGGTCACATGGGCCGATCCGCCGCTCAAATCGATGATCACGCGCTGAATCATCGTCACAGTCGCGTCGCCCGGCAGCGGATACTTCCACTGCTCGAGCACGGGGTGGCCGACCTGCGTCCTGACCAGATACATGTCGCCCACGTTGCGCTGGTCTTGCTGATACGTGGCGATTTTTTTCGAATCCGGCGACCACGCAACGATTGCCCGGTCGCTCTTCGTCCAGCCGGCATTGTCCGTGGCATAGCCGAAATCCTTTACGCCGTCGGTTGTGAGCTGCGTTTCCTTATTCGACGAAAGATCGCGGAGCCACAAATTGTAATCTCGGATGAAAACCGTGGATTTGCCGTCAGGTGAAGGCGAATCGAGCCGTCCCGTGGCTCCGCCGCGCCCGCCGCCGCGGCCTCCGGGCGGCATGATTCCGTGGAACGAAGCATCGGCCACGCATTGATAGGATTGGAGCTCGCATTTCCACCGCCGTCCTCGTATAGCCAGCGAGATGGCATTTTCTCCGGTGACAAATTCAAAATCCATGAACGGCAGATGATGCCCGTCAACAGAATTTCCCGTGGCGGCTGAAAGCGCGGCTGCTAGGCGATCGTGATCGAATGGCGCTGTTCGCGTCCCTTTCGCCGGATCGACCAGCACGAATTCGCTGCCGTCTCCCAGCGAGGAGCGGTACCAAAAGCGGTCGTCTGGCAGCCACGTCGCCCGGCCAGGCAGATGCGACACCAAAGGACTGGTCTTATATCCGAGAAATTTCTCTGCACGCGCGTAATCGTCAGAGGTCAGCGCGCGCGGACTATACGGTTGCGTCTGGGCGCAAAGCGCACCCCCCGCGGCAAGAGATCCTGCGAGAGCCGCCGACACCGCAATTCTTCGCAAGGAAATAAGAAACCGGGCGTGAACTTTCATGACAGGCCTTTCGAACTGAAAACGAATTAGGGCGCAATTTGGGCGAGACGATTCATTTCCACTCGCAACCCGACCAGAAAGCTGGCGAGTATGTCATAGAAGGCAGGGAAGCGAAAACCGTAGGCGAAAGCTGGGGACTTACGAGTTGTTGCGGGCTTCAGCCGAGGTGGCTTCTGCCCGTAAACGTGGGTTCAGGCGTATTCAGTTCGACGATGGCAGTGTCGGCAGCTTCACGCCGGCGCTTTTCCGGTGGCGAAGGAGGCGCGGGCGGAATCAGCGTCGAAACGATGGGTTTCGCATCCGCGGCCGGCGCCTTGGCTGGCTCGTAGCGGTCGATTACCAGCTCATCGCCGATCGCCGTGCGGCTGCGGAATATGGTGTGCGGTGGGAGCTCGATCACGCTTTCCGCCTTGAAATTCGGCCGCGTGATGGAGAAGGGCCGCACGAGCTCGCGCAGCCCAACCACTCGAAAATCCTTGTCGATCAGGATCAGATCAAACCGGAAAAGCATGCCGATGCTGTGCACGGCATTCGCCGGTACAATCCACACGCCCGCATCGGGCTTCAGCGATCGCTTGCCCAGCAGGCCGACCATGCGGCTGAGCATCGAGTCCGCGACCCGAACGCGAAACGCCAAAAATGTTTGCTTCGTTTTGTTGAAAACGAAGACGTGCCTATCGTCGCGAGACATCGCTTTCCCCTTCCCCAATTGCCGCCGAGCCGGTCCTCGTTAGCGGGGAGCCTTTTTCTTCATGCGGTAGACAAGAATAATGAGCACGACGACTGCCAGACATCCCGATATAACGCGGATCAACGTTGTATTGTCCATGTCCTCACCTTTCGAGAATTTACCGCGATTTCAAACCTGCACAGCCACTACGAATTGCCCCCGAGGGCGCCCATGTTCTTCATTACAGTGATGATGGCCGGGGCGACCGTGACAATAAATACCTCAGGCAAAATGAAAAACACAAGCGGGAACACCAGTTTAATGGTAGTTTTCGCCGCCATTTCTTCGGCTTTCTGTCGCCGCTGTGTACGAAGAGCGTCAGAGAACGCGCCCAGTGACTTTGAAAGAGGTGTTCCGAATCGATCTGTTTGGACGAGCATAGCGACGAATGCCCGGACGTTTTCGATGTCAAGCCGGTCTGACATCGCCCTCCAAGCCGCCAATCGGGGAACGCCTACGCGCTGCTCCATGTTTACCTGCAGCAACTCCTCGGAAAGTCCGCGGTGCGCCACGCGCAACTCCTGGCCGACGCGCAGCACGGACTGATCGAGGCTGAGGCCCGCCTCCATGCAAATCGCCAGCAAATCAAGCGCGTCTGGCACCGCCAGCCGGATGTCTTCGCGGCGCTTGTTGATCGCCCAGGTCAGCCAGAAATCCGGAATGAAGAAGGCGACCACCAAAGTCAGCAGGAAATAGAAGACGCCGTTTTCGCCCGCGACGTATGCGACGCCGAACGCCAGCAGCGGCGGAAATACCAGCCGCGATCCCAAAAAAATGTCTGCGTGCGCGGGCTTACGGTAACCGGCCAGCGCAAGCCGCTTGGCCAGGGTCGTGTCCGGCGAGCCGGAGAAAATGCCCCGGATCCAGGAGAAGGGCTTGGCGACCGAATCGACGTCGATGACGCCCCTCTCATCGGCTACGGGCAATGTCAGATCGGTGCCCACCGGCGTCGAAACCTGGACAGGGCGCGTGACTTTTTCGACCAGCGCGCTTTCCACCGTCGAACCGCGGAAGAGAAACACAAAAAGTACGAAGAAGGCCAGGAGCAGCCCGCCTGCGGTCAGAATGAGGGTCAGGGTCATTGCGTTAGATTTTGACGTTGATGATTTTTCGGATGATCAAAATACCCAGCGTCATCAACACCGCTCCGGTGTAAATCAAATTCCGTCCGAATGGATCTGTGTAAAGGATCTTTTCGTAGCCCGGGTTCACAAGGCTGATGATTCCGAACAGGATGAACGGCAGAAAGCAGATGATCCAGCCGGTAATGCGGCCCTGCGCCGTGTAGATTCGCAGCTGGCCGCGGAGGCGGATGCGATCGCGCATCAGCGCCGAGGTCTTATCGAGAATCTGTGCCAGGTTTCCGCCGGTTTCTGTTTGCACCAGAATCGCGGTCGCCAGCATGCGCACGTCTTCGCGGGGCACGCGCTGCACGAGATTCAAGATCGCTTCACGCAATGGCAAGCCGAGCGTTTGCTGCTCGGAGACCATCTTGAACTCGGAAGCCAGCGGTTCGGGGCTCTCCTGCCCAACCATCTCAACCGCAAATGGAACCGGATGTCCGGCGCGCAGCGCGCGAGCCATCAAATCGACCGCCTCGGGCAGCTGCGATTCCAGCCGCGCCATGCGAATGCCTCGCTGCACGTAGAGGTACAGATACGGCGCTGCGCCGCCTGCGATCACAAGAAGAATCCCGAATATTGCGCTGTCTGCAATCAGCGCGCCCAGCCAGCCCGCGACCACCGCGAGCACGGCGGACGTGATCATCACCGAGCTCACCATCCACTTGCTTCCCGCTTGCTTCACCAGCCGAAGGACCGCGAGGCAAATTTGATTCCCGCGCATCATCGGGTACAGAGCAGGAATGTTCGTGAGCAGCTCTTCCTTCAGAATCGTGGTGCCGTCGGCGGTTACGGTGTGTGACCCTTCGATTCTCTGCAAGTGCGCGTCGACGGCCTTCTCCGTCTTCGTCGGACGGAGAACGACCGTGACCACCACAAACGTGATCACCAGCACCATCAGGAATAGAAGAGGAATCATGTTCCTTACCGGCCGACGTCGAGTTTGTGTTCAAACAGCGACGGCGGCACCGGAATACCGGACGCCAAGAGTTTGTCCGCGAACTTCGGACGGATCCCCGTCGCGGTGAAACTACCGAGCACGCGGCCGTCGGCAGATATGCCGCGCCGCTGGAAGAGGAAAATGTCCTGCATGCTGACGATCTGCTCTTCCATGCCCGTGATTTCGCTGATGTGCGTGATGCGGCGGGTTCCGTCGTTGAAGCGCGAAACCTGCACGACGATCGCGATCGCCGATGCGATCTGGCGCCGCACCGCCACTTCCGGCAAATTCAAATTCGCCATCATCGCCATCGTTTCCATACGGGCGATTGCGTCGCGCGGGCTGTTCGCGTGAATCGTGGTCAGCGAGCCGTCGTGGCCCGTGTTCATGGCCTGAAGCATGTCCAGCGCTTCTTCGCCGCGGACCTCGCCGACGATGATTCGGTTGGGGCGCATACGCAAGCTGTTGATCACCAGCTGCCGCTGCATCACCTGGCCCTTGCCTTCGATGTTCGCCGGACGAGTCTCCAGCCGCACCACGTGGTGCTGCTTCATCTGCAACTCGGCCGAATCTTCGATCGTGACGATGCGCTCGTTGTCCGGGATGTAGCCGGAGAGCACGTTCAGGAAAGTTGTCTTTCCGGCGCCGGTTCCTCCGGAGATCACGATATTCAAGCGGGCCTTCACCGCTCCGCGAATGAGCTCCAACATCGGAGCCGTGATCGATTGGTTCGCAATCAAATCGTCTTCGGCGATCGGAACGTGTCCGAACCGCCGGATTGACAGGTGTGGGCCATCGATTGCCAGCGGCGGAATAATTACGTTCACGCGCGAGCCGTCCGCCAGCCGCGCGTCCACCATCGGAGACGATTCATCGACGCGCCGGCCCACGGCCGACACGATCTTCTCGATGATGTGCATCAGGTGGGCATTATCGCGGAACATGATCTTCGTCTGTTCCAGAAGACCGTTCCGCTCCACGTAAATGCTTTTGTGGCCGTTGACCAAGATATCGCTGATGGACGGGTCCTGTAGCAGCGGTTCCAGCGGGCCGAGGCCGAACACTTCGTCCAAAACCTCGAGCGAAAGCCGCTCGCGTTCCGGAGCGCTCATTGGCGTTCGCAGGTTCGAAACGATTTCGTGAATGACGGACAGCACTTGGCCGCGCATCGCTCCATCGCGCGCCGTCGCCACCTTCGCGAGATCGACCTTGCTCAACAGATCGCGGTGAACCGTGGTTTTGAGTTCCTGGTAAAGCGCAAAGCTCAGGTTTGCTTTCCGCTTTTCATCATGACTCGCACCGCCGGCCGGGCCGGCCGGTGTCGTTGTCTGCGTAAATTCCGGCATAACACTCCTCCGCTATGTCCCCGCCCCTAACGGCCCCAAATTCCGAGAATGCCTCGACCTTCCTTCTTCGCTTCCTTTGCGTCGCGCTTTTCCTCGCGCTTGTTTCCGACAAGGCCCGCCCAGCCCGTCAAATTCCGCATCACCTCAGAACTTGAGAGCTGCGAAATCGGGTCGCCTCCGTGAATCGTTTTCACTACCTGGGGATACTGGTTGGGGACTTTCCAGAAGATCTGCCGCCGAATTGCTTTTTCGATTTGCGCATCGGTGATCGCCGCTCGCTTCTGATAGCGATTCACCACCACGCGAATCCTGTCCATGCGGATGTCATGCCGCCCAAAGTAGTCGATCTGGCGCGCCACGTTTCGCAGTGCGGATACTTCAGCCACCGAGACGATGTAAACCTGATCCGCTTGGCGGACCATTTCGAGGTTCTGTTCGCTCAGGCCCACGGGTAGATCGACAAGAATCAGCTCGTATCGCGCACGCAGAAATTCCAACGTCCGCGCCATCGCCGGGGGTGACACCGAGCGCGCCGCTTCTTCACCCTCGGGAGCCGGAATGACCTCGAGCCCGCTCGAATGCTTGATCACGAAGCTCTGCAGAAAATCGGCGTCGAGCCGGTCCGCGCTGTCGATCAGGTCAAACGAGTTGTATTTGTGCTTCGTGAGCCCGAGGTACAGCGCGGCGTCGCCCGAATACGGGTGAAGATCGACGAGCAACGTCTTCCGCGAATAGGAATGAGCGAGCAGCGCGCCCAATTGCGTCGCCACTGTCGTGACGCCGCACCCGCCCTTCGCACCGATGAACGCCATCACTTGCGCGTTGTACTGATCCTTCTTTTCCTTGCGGCGGCCGCTCACACGCGCGAGCGCGTTGAGCATCTCGTCGCGATCCATCGGCTTCACCAGGTATTCGCTGCAGCCGCTGCGCATCGCCTGGAGGATCAGTTCGGAATCGGCCTGGTTTGAAACCGCGAAAATCGCCGTCTCCGGCGCGCTCGAATGGATGCGCTCCGCCAGCGCGACAGCCTTGCGCCGGTCGGCGTCGAAATCCACCATGCAAACATCCGGCGGCGGGTTCCCCAACCATTCCGAAGGCGATTCGCGATCGGAGAGGTAGTAGTCGTTCAGGTGAACGCGGACGCGCACCATGGGCGTCGAATCCGTGAATACCTTCAGCAATCCGCGCGTGTCGGAATCGAGGCAAATTCCGATCAGAGAAAGCGGCGCCCCGGGGGCAAATGTTTCAGACATAGGGCTCACGATTTTATCACTGGACGTTTTCATTGGATTAGTTGTGGCTCTGTTTGGAGGTCGTTCCTTCCTTGCTCACGGCTCCGATAGTTGGGTCAAAGTTTGGAATGTTCAGGAACGGCAGCGGATACGTCGGCATAGCTATCGGCGGTTGGTTCGGCGCCAGCGGATCCACGATGTGCGGAGTCACGATGACCATCAGCTCGCTGTTGGTGCGGTTGATGGATTTGGAGCGGAAGAGCTGCCCGAGAACCGGTATGTCTCCAAATCCCGGAAGCTTGGTCATCTGGCTTGTCACGCGATTGTCGATCAGTCCCGCGATTCCGAAAGACTCGCCATCTCTCAGTTCGATGTCGGTTTCCGCGCGACGTGTCGAAAGAGCAGGGACGGTGAAGCCCGAAATCGTTACCGCGTTCGTGAAATCGAGTGTGCTCACTTCGGGCGCAACGTGCATGCGGATGACGTTGTCCGCATTGATGAAGCCGGTGAAGTCCAGCTTCACGCCGAACGGCCGGAATTGAATCGTGACGGCGCCCAGCGCCTGCGTTCCTTGAATTACCGGAAATGGGAACTCGCCGCCGGCCAGGAAGCTAGCCTTCTGGCCGTTCATCGCCAGAAGATTGGGTGACGCGAGAATCTGCAGGACGTTTTTCGATTCGAGGTCCTGGAGTGTTGCGCCAAGGTTGAGGTCCGGACGGAACAGGAACACATTCAAAAGATTGGACAGCTGGAAATTCGAAGTGAATCCGTTATTCGAACCTGGAATTACGCTCTGCAGGTTGAAAGTACCGGATGCGGAGCTGAATTGGTTCGTGCCGATCGTGCCGATGTTGTTGCCGGCGCCCGAGCTCAGAATATTGATTCCGAATTGGTTCAGCTTCGTTCGGTCAACTTCGGCGAACTTGACCTCGAGCAGAACCTGTTTGTCGTGCGGGGTCTGCGCCGTCATCGAATTGACGACCTGAGTCGAATAGAGGCCGGCCAGCTTCATAACATCTTCGACGACCTTAGGATCCGTTACTTTGCCGGAGAGAACGAGACGCCCGCCATCGGCCTGCACTTCGATCGGTTGGCCCGGGTACGCGCGCGCGATTGCCTGCCGAAGACCGGCGACGTCGAGATCGACGAACACGTCGATCAACTGGGATTGATTCGTCTCGTCCCAGATGATCAGGCTGCTGGTGCCTGCCGCCAGGCCTTCGATCACAACCTCCGTCGGACTCGTCGCGATCTCATTGATCACCGTCGGATTGCTTGCGAGGATTCGCGTCATCCGCGCCTGCGAATTGATGAGCACAGACTTGCCGACCAGAATATGAAGCGTCTGGCCGGAAGCCGAAGATCCCTGGCCTTGCTGCGCGGCCGCGGCTGTCGCAGGCACTAGCGCGATCAAAATTGCCAGCATCGCGACGAACGATGATTTCTGAGCTCTCATTTCCTGCGCTGCTTTCTCCCCCGCGATCCGTGTCTTGATCAATGTCATTGAAATTTCTGGACGGTCTTGTTCGTTCCCTGTATCACTTCCAGGGTAATTTCAGGCGGCTTCGGCGGCGGCACCGCTTTCGGCGCCCGCGCCATGGAGGGACGCGCCGCTCCCGTGCTGACCGGCGCCGGTGCTCCACCGAGGAGTTGATCGAGATGAGTCGCGGCGATCGTGACTTTGCCCTGATCGGCGCCACTCCGCAGTACGAACTGAATCGTGCCTTGCTGGCTTGCGAGTTGCAGCTTCTGTGAATCTTCCGGGCTCAGCAACAGCGTCACGACATTGACAGTCTGAGGTTTGCCCTGGGGGTCGGGCTCGATCGTCTGTCCTGCCGTGAGGACTTCCACGTTCTGCAAAACTGTCTGCGTGATCGGGCTTGTTCCTCCCGGTGGCGTGAGCGTCAAAAGCAGGTCCACTCGCGACCCTGGGTACAAGAAGCCCGCCACGCCGACGATCTCATTGGAGCGCACCGCGGTAGCACGCATTCCTTGCGGAATCTTTGCGGTCAGTCCGATGCCGGAACCCGGCGCAGCGAGATCGTGCGCGAAGATCGGCTCTTTCGCGTTCACGCTGTAAATGAGCGGGCGGCCGACCACGTCCTCGACCTTCGAAAACGATCCCGGCAGCGGAACGTCGGTGGGCCAGTTGACTGTCGTTACATCCTTCGGCGCCAGCGTCACGCCGGCCGGCAAGTCGGCGGCCGCCGCAACCACTTGCGTCAGCGTATGCGCGGTGCTGCTGGATTTCAGGCGCTTGTAGACGAGATACGTCACGCTCGTCGCCAGAACCGCCGAGACAACCAGTGCGAGCAAAACTCTACGGAAGTCCGTAAATCACCTCCACGAAATCGTTTGGCCCAGGCAGTACAGCGTGCCGAGCGCTATTGCCAATCCATAAGGAATTCGAACCGCGCCTTCCTGGTGAATGTTCAGCTCCGGGTGCGGTTTCAACCCGTGCGTCACGTGATGTCGAATGAGCTCGAATGTGTTTCGGAGCGTTTGCCAGACCTGCTTCCGGAACAGTACGTAGACCAGCGCCAGGATGCCCCCGGCGATCGCGGTCGCGATGAGGATCACCCAGGTATCCGCGATTCCGGCCCATGCGGAAACGGCTGCCATTAGCTTGACGTCTCCTCCGCCCATCCCGCCCAGCAGCATCAGCAAGTAGAAAATCCCGCCGCCGGCCAACATTCCGAGCAGTCCGAGCCGGAGTCCGGTCCAGTGAGATAAACTGACTCTTATGAGAAGTCCCGCGATGAGGCTGCTGTAGGTGAACCAGTTGGGAATTCGTCCCGCGCGTACGTCAGGAACGGCGCCCATTCCAGCAACAGCGGAACTGCCAATTAGGAAGTACGTCTCCAATGCCACAAGTGCGCTTTCTCCACCCTGCCACCCGACGCGCCTTTGCGAAAACTTGATCGCCGAATCGCCCAGCCTGAGCATCCAGGGCGGAGATTCCCATCGGCACGAACATCACGAAATGTATTGGCCGAACACCGAAGCCATCTTCGTGAACGCGCTGTTCACGCCGCTCGCCAGCGAACCCATTCCCGCCACAGCCCCGAATCCCACCACCGCGAGAATCAGTACGTACTCAACCAAACCTTGTCCGGAATCGTCCTGGTGCAGTCTATCAAGCCGAGCCGCAAACCGAGTCATTCCGTGGCCTCTTGTGTCGCTCTCGCCACCCCACCCAGCACCCGGAAACGCGTTGTATGTGCCGCGCGAACCCATTGCCGAGCTCGCGCAGGAGGCGTGTCGGTGAAAGCCGTTATCTGGGCGCGATTTCTCAAAATCGCGCCCAGCGGCTCAGTGGGAATCAACTAGGAAATGTAATTGCCGAGAATCGAGGCTACCTTGGTGAAGGCGCTGTTCAGCCCGGTTGCAAGTTTGCCCATCCCGGCTACCGCAGCAAACGCCACGAGCGCCAGGATCAAGAGGTACTCCACCAAGCCTTGGCCGGCTTCGTCCTTGTGCAACTGACGCACTGCGTTGATCAACATCGTTTTCATCTAAATCGCTCCTCTGAGTTTAAGCTACGGGACACCACGTCTTGATTCATTCGAGAGCTGGAGGCGCCGAGTCGCCTCGCAACTACGAAATGTAATTGCCCAGAATGCTGGCGACTTTGGCGAACGCGCTGTTCAGGCCGCTTGCCAGCGAACCCATGCCAGCGACTGCCGCGAAAGCTACCAGTGCCAAGATCAAAAGATACTCGACAAGGCCTTGGCCGGACTCATCGTTATGCAGACGGATCAACATGCCCTTGAGAGGGTTTTTCATTTCAGTCCATCCTATAAGAATGAAGTTGCACTCTGTGAACACTCTGTTTTTGGGTGTTCGCAAAGCATTACGTGAATCCTAGAATGCAACCGATTCTCCAAACCAGCGCCGGAGCGCTCCAAAGACATCGCCAGTATCTATCCCGTTGAAAGCACGCACAATAGTTCTAGTATCCTAATTTGCCCTTACTAAAGTACTTTTGGCTCTTTGGGGAAATAGAGGAAAAAGACTTCCCTAAATTAGGTCTTCCGCGAGGAACTATTGTAAACGGGAGTATACATGCCACTGTGACGTCGAAAAAACACTCGCGCGCCTTACCGAGGCTGGTTGGCTTCGCAGGCGGCGGTTTTCAGTTTCATCAGTAGGAAGCGGGCCCCGGTCGCTGATCGGAGTAGCTGGCATGGCTTGTAGGCTGTCCCGAGAAAATCGGCGACGCGGTCGTTGGCAATTGCTGCTATCGGAGTCGCTGGCCACGATGACGGGATCTTGCTGGCGAATCCGTATTCGAAGAGTACGGGCGCCGACGGGTTCTCGCGGAGGGATTGAATGATCTCCGAAGCCTGGTCCTCCGTACTCATTCCGGGTTGGAAGTAGTCGTAGGCGGCCGGGGAGCTTGTCTCGGTCAAATAGTTGTAGAGCGGCAGATAAGGATAAACGAGCACTTTGTCGCCAGGGGCAGTCTGAGACTGGACGAACTGAATGACCCCATCTGCACTTACCGCTGTAATCGTGCCGCGCCGCGTTTCTATCCTGGCGGGGGGGCGGATTACTCGCCAGAGGACTGAAGCTGAGAACAGCAGGAATGCGATAACCGTCAAATTGACCAGGAGCGGCTTGATCGGCTTCAGCAGGGATAGCGATATGTCCGTCCCCTGCAAGAACCAAGCAAGCGGAAGCACGAGGACTGGAAAGACGTACATGAAATGCACGATGTCCGCGCGAACGAGAACGATCGAAACCAGCAGCCCTGCGATCACGGAGTTGAGAAAGACGTAGTAGATTGCCGTCTGGATCGGCGCTTTTCGCCAGCTGAGCTTTGCCAGCCAAACGAATAGCAGCCCGGTGCTGATTATCGGAATCGCTGGAATGAGGAAACATGGGCTAACCGCCCACAGGGTGATAAACCTTACCAGCAGCGAACCGCTTCCGAAGAGCATCTTCCGTGTGGCGTC
>DASTCZ010000068.1:0-7134 GCA_035710585.1 Candidatus Acidiferrales bacterium
TTCAGCGGATTCCGCGTCGCCACCAGCACAATTTGAATTTCGCGCGAGTTCACCGCGCGTATTGTACTGCGCCTCGCTCGGCTCCTCCCGAACACCTACTCCCACCGGCTATCGCGGCCACTGCGGCGCGAGTATCTTTTAGAAGCGTAGCCGGGTCCTTCGATTCCAACTCAGCGTGCTGCGAGTTCAACGTAAAGACGGTGCGCTTGCGAATCCCGCCACGGCCGCGGGATTCCCACTTTCCCACAGCTCCGGCGACGAACATCGATCGTCACGAGCAGGCCCACAGTGAACAAAAATCAAAACCAATAAGCGGACATCTCACCTGCCTATACTCGCGGACATTTCGAGTTGCTGACAGCAAGCGCACCAATATTCTCTTGACATTCACTTACCTCCTGTGTTACACAATCCTTGGAGAAAAATTGTCTCAAGGCCCGCGATCCGTCGCGGGCCTTTTCCATTTTTCGCGCAGAATCCGAGCGGGCCACCCCGCTTGGGCTGCAGCTCTATCTGCCTTTATTTTCAGGTAATTGTCCTCGGTTTTTCTGTAACAAGCTGCATTTCCAATTAATTACAAAATTTAAGGAGATTTTCCGTGAAAACGCCTGTAACTGCCGCAGAATCAACATTGGATCGCACGCGCCGCTGCGCCTATACCAACAAGCGCGGCTATCGGTGCACCACCACCCTCCCACGCTCGTCCGACTCCCTCTACTGCGGCATGCACGCCGCGAGTCTCCAGCGCCGCGAACGGGAGCAGACCCGCGCTCTCGCCGACGAACTCATCCAGGACTTCAACGACTTCGGCGACCCCGCCGAGGCCCACCTCCTGATCTCGCGTCTGTTTCGAATGGTCGCCGAAGACCGCATCTCCCTCCGCCGGGCCAGCGTCCTGCTGCAAATCGGCCGCCACCTGAACCGCACGCTCCGGCAGCTCGAAGACTACGTCTCCAAAGAGCGCCCGGAAGCTCCCGCGATCAAGTTGTCCGCCTGGAAATGGAATTTCGGCTCCGACGGATCGGTTCCGTGTGCCACCACGACCTCATCCCCCACAGGCCGCCGTGAAGACCCGCCTTCGAATACTGGCCTTGCTTCATAGCCTTCCCAGTACGGATTTCCTCTTGACGGAGATTGGCTCCCGCTCTAATTTGGCTGCGCGTTTGGGGCTGTCCAGACTCTCGCTTCTCAGCCGTCCTGTCTCACCTGGGCCGGCTCGCCATTCGGGTTCCAATTACTGAAGTCGCCTCCGCGGTGCGGACGAATAGAAATGTCTGTGCGCGCCTTCGCGCACTCATGCAAGGGAGAATTCCATGAAGAAGTGGCTATCCGTTTTTGGCGTCGCAGCAATTTTCGCCGCTGCCCCGCTTGCTTTCGCGCAAGGCCAGGGCAATGGTCAGGGCCAGTCGAAAGACGATCTGCCGATCCAGATTCCATACGGCACTCATCTCACGCAGAAGCATGCTCACGGGCAGATCGGTGAAGAACTGAACACGTCAGGCAACGATTCAAAATCCGGGAACAGTAGCAAGGGTCATCCCGGCGGTGGCGGTGGTGGTGGCGGTTCAACGCCGCTGCAGACGTGGAGCGCCACAGTCCAATCGCCGATCGACGGCAATTTTTACACCTACACCATGGTCGGCCAGAATCCCGCGACCTCGAACACCTCGACGCCGATCGCCACGTACCTGATTCCCGTGCGTCTGAATTTCCAGTACCGCACAACCACATACTCGTTCGATCCGACGGTTTCAGACCCTAGCTGTCTCGGCGGTAGCAACGACGCCTTTGATCTAACGAAAGCCAGTCCTATTTTTCAGCCGTCTGATTACAACCTCGGCGGAACTCCAGTTGGCACGGCACAATACGTGGACGCTTTTCAGCGCGCCAACTTTTGGAGTGAAGTCTCCGTCAACACCTTGTACGGAACCGAACTGGCACTCCTTACGACAAAACCTTTGCAGACTGTGACCGTCAGCAGTGGGAATACCGGTCTTGTTAACGGCACAGTGTACGTGTTGAGCGGCACTCAATGCGGCAGCAGTACCGGAAATACGAATCACGCCGGCTACATCGGAGTCGCAAACATCAATTCCATCGATTCCGCTGTGCACTCCCTGATTACGCAGCTCGGCATCCCATCGAATGCGTTCCCGATCTTCCTCCTCTATAACGCGGTCATGTCGGAAGGCAGCCCGACGAATTTGGGCAACTGCTGCGTCCTTGGATATCACGGTGTCACATCCACTGGGCAAACCTATGGTGTCGCGGAATTTGAAGGGCGCGACAATACCGCCTTCTCGGGCGTCGCCGATATCACCGCTCTCTCGCATGAAGTCGCCGAATGGATGGACGATCCGCTCGGCAACAATCCAACTCCTGCGTGGGGACACGTCGGTCAGGTCAGCAACTGCCAGGGAAATCTCGAAGTCGGCGATCCTCTCTCCGGCACGCAATTCCCGGCAATCAATATGGGCGGCTTCACCTATCACCCGCAAGAGCTGGCCTTCGCGTCCTGGTTCTATCGGTTCGCTCCATCGGGCTCCGTCAACGGCTGGTACTCGAACAACAACACGTTCACGCAAGACGCCGGCGCCGTCTGCCACTAGCAACCTGTGCCGCGCCGCGCGGGTGTAGCTCACCCCGATTTGTAGGGGTGAGGCCTTAAGATTGAAAACGGCACCCGGATTTCACACCGAGTGCCGTTTTTACGTTGCGCCCTGTTGAAGACCGATTTGCTTTGGCGCCCAGCCGCGCGCCGGACGCGGCCCCGCGTCGCAGCTTCCGCGATGCGCCGCGCCGATTCTCTGGTAAAATGCGCACGCAATTCGCCCGAGCGGCCCAGAAAATTTCCGCGGCTTTTCGGGGCGGATACCACGAATGGCTAAATCTCCGGCAAAGACCGAAGCTTCCGTCAACCGCAAACCTGTTTATCAACGAATCGTATTAAAACTTTCCGGCGAATCGCTCGCCGGTCCGCAGGGCTACGGCATTCACGCCGAAACCGTCGCGGAAATCGCGCGCGAAATAAAAGAAGTCCGCGACGTCGGAATCCAGGTGGCCATCGTCGTGGGCGGCGGAAATATTTTTCGCGGCACGCGCCAGAAATCGCTGGCCATCGACCGCGCCACCGCCGATTACATGGGCATGCTCGCCACCGTCATCAACGGCATGGCCATGGTGGACGCGCTCGAAAAGCAGGGCTGCCACACTCGGCTGATGAGCGCGATCGAAATGCACCAGATCGCCGAACCTTTCATCCGCCGCCGCGCCACTCGCCATCTGGAGAAAGAGCGCGTCGTGATTTTTGCCGCCGGCACCGGCAATCCCTATTTTTCCACCGACACCGCTGCCGCGTTGCGCGCGATGGAAATCAAGGCGCAGGTGATTTTGAAAGCCACGCGCGTGGACGGCGTCTACGATGCCGACCCGGAAAAAGTGAAAACGGCGAAGATGATCGACCGCATCAGCTATCTCGAAGTGATCCAGAGGGGAATCGCCGTGATGGACACGACGGCGATTTCGCTCTGCATGGAAAACAAGATGCCGATCATCGTTTTCAATATGAATGTGCCGGGAAATATCCGGCGCGCGGTGCTGGGCGAAAAAGTCGGTTCGCTCGTCAGCCCCGCGTAAGATCTCCGGCTGGAGCTAGATCACATGAGCACAATTGCGAATGCGAAAGACGCGATGACGCAGGCCAGAACGCGCATGGAGAAAGCCGTTGAAGATTTCCGCAAAGAGCTGAGCGGGCTGCGCACGGGCCGCGCGAACGTCACGCTGCTCGATCACATCCGCGTGGATTATCACGGCACGCCCATGCCCGTGAACCAGCTCGGCACGCTTTCGGTCCCCGAGCCGACCATGATCGTCGTGTCGCCGTGGGACCCGAGCGCGGTGCCGCTGATCGACAAAGCGATTCGCACCTCCGATCTCGGACTCAATCCGACGAACGACGGAAAAGTCGTGCGCGTTCCGATTCCTCCGCTCAATGAAGAGCGCCGCAAGGAAATCGTCAAGCACCTCCACAGAGTTCTCGAAAATCACCGCACCGCCGTGCGCAATATCCGCCGCGACCTCAAGGAAGCAATCGAAAAGCTGGAAAAAGAAAAGAAAGTCAGCGAAGACGACCGCAAACGAACCGTCGATGAACTCGAAAAGCTCACGCACAGCGAAACGAAGAAGATCGAAGACCTCTCCGCCGTCAAAGAAAAAGAAATCCTCGAGTTGAAATAAAAGAGGCGGGCTCAACCGCTGCTCATGCAGCGAATCGAAACCCGCCCGTAAATTTGAATACTACGCTGCGGTCTGTGTAGTCGCGTCCCCGTCTGAGGAAGCGCGCGGCGCGCCCGCGGCATACGTCGCGCTCACATCGCCGACCTTCATCCTCACGTAGCGGCGCACCGAAACGTTTTCGCCCATCTTGGCAATCGATTGATCGATCAGCTCTTTTATCGTGACGGATTCGTCCTTGATGAAGCGCTGCTCGTACAGGCAATTGTCTTCGTAGAATTTTTCGAGCTTGCCTGTGGCGATTTTCTCGATCACCGCTTCGGGCTTTTTCGCCTGCTTCGCCTGATCGCGTCCAATTTCGAGTTCGCGCTGCACGATGTCCGCGGCCACATCTTCGCGACGAATGTATTTCGGATCGAGCGCGGCGATGTGCATCGCCACGTCGTGGCACAGCTTCTGGAATTCGTCGGTGCGCGCCACGAAATCCGTCTCGCAATTCACTTCCAGCAGCACGCCGATTTTCCCGCCGGCGTGAATGTAGTTCGTCACCAGCCCATCCGTGGCTTCGCGCTGCGCTTTCTTTTGCGCCGCGGCCTGGCCCTTCTTGCGGAGGTGTTCGACGGCCTTATCGATATCGCCGCCCGAAGATTGCAGCGCTGTGCGGCAATCGCTGAATCCCGCGCCGGTCAGGTCGCGCAGCTTCTTCACCAGATGTGCGGGAGCGCTGTTCCCGTCGGGAGTTGCATTCGCATTCGTGCTCATGGATATACCTGTCGCCTCTTTATCTGAAGAATTCGTTCAAGTTCGCGATTGCTCCGCGAGGATTGGTGCGTGGTGACTACCGGTCGCGAGTCGGTTCGCCGCCCATGTCGAACACCTGTTCCATGGTCGGTTCGGCGCCTTCGACGAAATCGCCTTCCTGCTTTTCGTAGGATTCGTAGGCGCTGGTATCCACGTATTCCGCGCCTTCGCCCTCGGCGCCTTCGGCGGCCTTTTCCTCCGCCATTCCGGTCTGCTCGAAAGCGGAGCGGCCTTCGAGCACCGCATCGGAAATCTTCGAGGCAAAAAGGCGAATCGCCCGCAGCGCGTCGTCATTGCCGGGCACGAGCCAATCGACCATCGTGGGATCGCAATTGGTATCGACGATCGCGACCACCGGCACGCCCATGCGGCGAGCCTCTCGCACGGCGATGTCTTCTGAATTCGAATCGATCACGAACATCGCGTCGGGCAGCGCGGACATGTTTTCCACGCCGGCCAAATTCTGAATCAGGTGCTTCATCTCGCGGTCCAGCCGCGCGGCTTCCTTTTTCGAAAGCTGCGCCATGCGCCCGTCTTCGGTCATCGCGCGAAGCAGTTTCAGGCGCTTGATGGATTTCTGCAGCGTCGCCCAATTCGTGAGCGTGCCGCCCAGCCAGCGGTGATTCACCCAGAACATTCCGCAGCGCTGCGCTTCCTCGGAAACAGCGTCCTGCGCCTGCCGCTTTGTGCCGACGAACAAAAGCGTGCGGCCCTGGCTGGCGAGTTCGCTCACGAAGCGCGCGGCCTCGCGGAACATTTTCAAAGTCTTTTGAAGATCGATGATGTGTATGCCGTTGCGCTCGCCGAAAATGTATTCCTTCATCTTCGGATTCCAGCGGCGCGTCTGGTGGCCGAAGTGAACGCCGGCCTCCAGCAATTCCTTCATTGTAATTTCGACTGCCAAGTTGCCTCCTTGGTGATTCGGCGTTTTCGGGTTCCGATCCACTTCATCGGAACGAGAACGCCGTTCTTGCCGGCTCCGAGCCGGCCGTGAAATTTGGGCCGCAGCTTGCGCAACGGCCCAAGCCCGTAAGACAGTGCGACTAACGCTTGCTGAACTGAAAGCGCTTGCGGGCGCCCTTCTGCCCGTATTTCTTGCGCTCCTTCATGCGCGAATCGCGCGTCAAAAATCCGTTGCGCCGCAGCCCGACTCGCAAGTCGGGATTCAGTAGCGATAGCGCGCGGGAAAGCCCCATGCGCACCGCGCCCGATTGGCCGCCCACGCCGCCGCCCTTGCAGCTGGCGTTGACGTCCACCTGATCGGCCATGTTCGTGAACTTCAGCGGCTCAAAGGCCGCGTTGCGCCACGCGACATTCTTGAAATAGTCGTCGATGGGCCGCCCATTGACCGTGAATTTTCCGCTGCCCGGCCTCACATACACGCGCGCGATCGATTCCTTGCGGCGTCCGGTGCCGTTGAAGTGCTGGGGCTTGGTGCCCTCGAGTGGCTGTGATGCTGAACTCAATGCTCCTCCTGCGAAGCGAACCAGAATCCTGCGAAACTACGGACACAACGGCGAAACTCGACCACCAAAAGACGAACCTGCTTCGAGACTTCAGACGAAGAATTTCACGCGGAAAGCGGCTGGGGTTTCTGACCGGCGTGACGCGCGAGGCCCTTTTCGTCCAAATAAATTCGCAGCTTGCGGGCACGTTGCGCCCGCAGCTTATTTTTCGGCAGCATGCCGAGTATCGCTTCGCGGACCATCCAGTCGGCGCGGTTCGCGCGCATGCGCTTGGCCGGGACTTCCTTCAAACCGCCGGGCCATCCGCTGTGCCAGCGATACACTTTGTCTTCGAGCTTATTGCCCGTCAGACGGATCTTGTCCGCATTGATGATGACGACGTGATCTCCGCAATCGAGATACGGAGTGAACTGGGCTTTGTCCTTGCCAATCAAAAGGCGCGCCGCCTGGGTCGCCAAACGGCCGAGCACCTGATTGGTGGCGTCGAGCACCACCCACTTGTCGCCGCACTGCAGTTCCTGGGCTTCCCGCCCTTTGGGTACGTACGTCCGCATACTGTAAGAGACACCTTTCCCTATGGAGACAAACGCTAACAATAAGGTACAACGCGCCGGAAGTCAACGCGGGGTTGGGA
>DASTCZ010000069.1:0-9326 GCA_035710585.1 Candidatus Acidiferrales bacterium
GCGAAGCAAAAAAAGAAAACTGGAACGAAAGGAACGGAACTCTCAGCGCGCGCGAGAACGCACTTGTTGCGCGCGCAATGCAATGACGCTTATTGGCACGGCGTGTTCGGAGGTCTTTACTCGCCGCACCTTCGCACCGAATGCTGGAGAGAGTTGATCCGTGCAGAAGCTCTGATGAACGGAGCGCGAAACAGGCGAGGAAGCATCGCCATCGAGAAACTCGACTTCGACGCTGACGGTTGCGAAGAGATTTATGTCACGTCGCGCGAATTAGCGGCGCTGATCAAGCCGGACGATGGCGCCACGATCGCGATGCTCGATTTCCGGCCTACGGCGATCGCGGCGGTGAATTCGTTGCGCCGCCGGCCGGAGGCCTACCACGGACGGCTTTCCGAAACAGCGAATTCTGATGGCGGCGGAGTAGCCAGCATCCACGATCGGGTGCGCGTGAAAGAACCCGGTCTCGAGAAGCTGCTGCGCTACGACAAGTGGCCGCGACACTGTTTCCGGGTTTTCCTCTTTCCCGAAGACAAGCAGCAGGCCGATTGTGTGGATATAAGGCTCGGAGAAAACCCGTCGATTGCCGGAGGTACCTACGACGTCGACCTTTCGTCGGATGGCGTCGTGAAATGCGCAATAACGGATGATTCGGGAACGGCGGGCAGCCGATTGCGCGTCGAGAAGATTTTTTCCTTTGCACCGGGAGACGATCGGGTGAGAATCCACTGCAGAATCAACATCAAGCAGGACGGATCGCAAGCGGTTCGCTGCCGCTGCGGCGTGGAAAATGTGCTGAATCTGCTCGCGCCGGATGCGCCGGATCGTTACTTTGAGGCGAGTAGCGGCCGACACTCCATGAATTGGAATGGGATTGCCCGCGATGTATGCATTCGGGCCGTGGACGAGTGGCAAAATTTCGAAGCGGAGATTTCGGCGCCCGGCGCGGAGGAGACGTGGATCGTACCGATCGAGACAGTTTCGGAATCGGAGGAGGGGTTCGAGCGAGTCTATCAGGGTTCGCAGATCATGTCGGTTTGGCGCGCGGAAATTTCGGCCGGCGGCGAGTGGTCTTGCGAGATCAGCCTCGACATGGCGAAAGCACACGCGTGAATGGCGCGACAGGGATGCCCCATTGTATTTACATAACTGGTAATGATAGAGTTGAACTCTCGAGAATCAGAGATGCCGTTGAGCGCGGAGCTGAAGGAAATACTCGCCTGCCCGGTATGCCTGAACTCCGTGCGCGCGCTTCCCGGCGAGGCCGAACTGGAATGTGTGGCGTGCGGCAGGCGTTACCCGGTCCGCGACGGCTTCCCGGTGATGATCGCGGAAGAATCCACTCCACCGACGCGGGAAGTTCCCTCGCGTCATGAAGCCCAATAAACAAACACTGATACGCTCGGTGCAAAGAATGCGCGGGCGCCGCATCGCGGTTGTCGGCGATTGGATGCTCGACCGATATACGTGGGGCGCGGCTGCGCGGCTCTCGCCGGAGGCGCCGGTGCCCGTCGTGGATTTCGCCTCGCAAAGCGAATGCCTCGGCGGCGCTGGAAACGTAGCGGCGAATCTTGCCGCGCTCGGCGCAAAAGTATTGCCATTTGGCGTGATTGCAGACGACGCAGACGGAGAGGCAGTGCTGCGTTGCTTGGCCGCGTGCGGCATGAAGCCTCGCGGAATGCTGACCGATGCCTCGCGGCTCACCACAACGAAAACGCGAATCGTGGCGCGGCATCAACAGATCGTGCGCGTAGATCGAGAGCGCCGCGAGCCGCTCTCGAAGCCGCTGGAAGAAAGACTCATTCGTTCGATCAAAAGCGCCTTGAAAGAAATCGATGCGCTGGTGCTCTCCGACTACGACAAGGGAGTTGTCAGCGACGCTCTGGCAGACCGTGTTCTGGAGTCTTGCCGCAGCAGCAGAGTACCGGCCTTCGTCAAGCCCAAGACCTCGCGGCTTTATGCGTATCGCGGCGCAGAAGCGATCATCTGCAATTCGAAAGAAGCCGGGTTTTTCGTGACGCGCGCTTTGAACGATGAAGCTTCGATCGAAGAGGCTGGACGCGCGCTGTTGGCGCATTTTGGCTGCGCGTCCGTAGTGATCACCATGGGTGAAAAAGGACTGATGCTCTTTGAAGAAGCGGTGCCGAAACACTTGCACATTCCGGCCACTAGCTTCGAGGTGAGCTACGCGCGGTTTGGGAAGCCGGGAGTCGACCGGGAGTCCGGCGGACGCCAGGTGTTTGACGTGACCGGCGCAGGCGATACAGTGCTCGCGGTGTTGGCGCTCAGCGCGGCGTCTGGAGCGGCACTCGCGGACGCCGCAGTGCTTGCGAACGCCGCGGCGGGAGTGGTTGTTGGCAAGCTCGGTACTTCAACCGTGGAACCCGCGGAATTGACAGCCGCAGTGCGGGAACTGGCCTAGCGTCGGCCTTCCGTTCTAGGGCGCGAAACTCAGCGATTTGTCCTTCGATTCGACCCAGAGACGCACTTGCTTCGTGCGGCGCGCTTTCGCCGTGTCGTTGTCGTCGGGAAAAGGCGCGTACGGATTCACTTCCACCATGATGATAATGCCGCTGCCGGATTTCGCCGGAGAATCGGCGCTGTCCACCCTGTAACTTTTCACCGGGCCGTAAAAGCCTCCTTCGCCCCAATCTTGCGTGAAATCCTGAAACGAATAGTGCTGAGGGTCAGGCTTCCAGAGCGTGTAGGCAAGCTGCATATTTCCGCCGGCAAGCGCATCGAGAAAATGTTCGGCCGCGGCGCGCTCGGGCATGTGGAGATACAGGAACCACAGCCAGTAGAAAAAGAGCGGCCCGAGAACGATCGCGACGATGGTCGTAAGCCCGTAGCGGCGCAGCTTGGACTGCGGTTCGACTTCGGTGCCGTCAAGAAGGCTCATGATGCCTCAGAGTTGCCGCCTAAAAAGTGCGATGCTCGCTGTCATGAAGACCGCGGAAAACGCTAGCAGAACCAGAACGTCGCTGTAAATGCCGGCAATGCCGGTATTTTTCAGCAGGAGATTTTTCAGCGCGTGCACCGCATAGGTGAATGGATCGACGATCGAAATCCAGCGCAGCCAAACCGGAAAACCCTCAGTTGGATAAATGGCGCCAGATGGAAAATAGAGCAGCGTGTTCAACACACCGAAAATGGCACGCGGCACCAGGGGATCGCTGACGCGAACCATCATCACGCACATGAAGCTGATCATGGCCATCGCAGTGCAGCCGAGAACAACGATGAGATAGATCAGTCGCACCGGATCCCAGATGCGCTCGATTCCTGCCAGCAGGCCGCCGATGAATGTAATCGTCAATCCGGCAAGCAGCCCTTTGATCGCGCCCGACGCGATCAGCCCCAGAATCAGGTCGGTTTTGCTGATCGGAGTGGTGAGATAACCTTCGTGCAGGCCGCGCGCCTTGTCGTCAACCAGCGTAATGCCGCCGCCGATCATGGCGACGACGAAAATGGCGATCGAAATCGCGCCGGCGAGCAAATATTTGATGTACTCGATGTATGGATACACCTCAACGGTCTGAATCTGAATCTGCGGCGGCAGCCGCTGCGGATTGAAAATGGCTGCGAGATTCGCGCCCGGAGCTTCGCCCGCAATGAGCGGCGGAAGCGTCGGTCCGTTCAGGTCGGTCTGGATTTGTTGAACGCGCTCGAGAATACCGCTCGCCGTAAACGTGTCGGTGTTGTCCTCGATGAAAGCGAGCTGTGGCTTTTCGTTGCGCAGCACGCGCTGCGAAAAATCCGGTGGGATTTCGAGGACAGCCTTCACGAAACCCGACCGCAGGTCGGTCATGGCGTCGGAAAGCCGGCCGTACTCGGAGACGCGGAATGTCTTCGGACCGGCCTCGACAGCATTGAGTTTTTCGCGAATGAGCCGCGACTCGGAGCCGTGATCTTCATCGACAAGCGCGAGGCGAACATTTTTGATTTTGCCGCCGAATGCATAGCCCAGCACGATCAGTTGCATCAACGGAAAAATCATCGAGGTCATCATCAGCGCCGGACTGCGGAAGAATTTCCGCATGTCGCGCTCGACCATGGCAAAGATGCGATAGAACTTCATCCCTGCCGGCCTCGTCCGCTTTCCGCTGTGTGATAGACGCCGCTCATCGATACAAGTGCCCGATATCGAGCCGCTTCGTGCCGACTTCGTCGCGCAATTGGCGGCCGGTGAAATGGAGAAACACGTCGTCGAGCGTCGTCCCCTGCACCGTAACGCGTTTCACAGGAACCTTTTCGCGCCGCGCAAGATCCATGAGCGCGCCGACCGTGTTGGGGCCATTATGCGAAGAGATGTGGATCACGTCTTCGTGTTGTGCGACGTCCGCTGCATCGGGCAATTGCTTCAAGCGATCGAGCCAGCCCGCCGGCATTGATTCGAATTCGATTTCCACGACATCAGCGCCGGTGACCGCATCCTTCAAGCGCCCAGGGGTATCGAGCGCGGCGAGCTTTCCGTGATCGACGATGGCAATCCGCTGGCAAAGCTTGTCGGCTTCGTCCATGTAATGCGTCGTCAGAAGAATCGTCAGATTGCCCGACGCCTGCAAGCGGTTGATCATTTCCCATACGTTGGTGCGCGAAACCGGGTCGAGGCCGGTGGTCGGCTCGTCGAGAAAGAGAATTCGCGGCGAATGCACAAGCCCGCGGGCAATTTCAAGGCGGCGCCGCATGCCGCCGGAGAACGTGCCGACGAGTGCATCGGCAAAATTTTCGAGATCCACTGATTGAAGGAGACGATCGATGAGATCGGCGCGCTTTGCCGCCGGCACTGCGTAGAGCTTCGCGTGAATCAGCAGATTTTCGCGCGCGGTAAGCTCCGGATCGGAAGTCAGCGCCTGCGGGATCACTCCAATCGAATTGCGCACTCCATCCGCATCCTTGCGGATATCGTGGCCGCCGACGCGAGCGGTGCCATCCGTCGGCGGCGATAGAGTCGTGAGCATGCGGATCAACGTCGTCTTGCCCGCGCCATTCGGCCCGAGCAAGCCGAAGACCTCTCCTTGCTGTACGTTGAAGCTGATGTGATCGACGGCGACAAAATCGCCGAAGCGCTTCGTCAGACCTTCGACTTCAATTGCGTTTACAGGCATTCGAGCGCGCCCTCACCAGTGGAACCAGCGTCGGTCTGAGGACGACGGCGGCAACAAAATGTACGCAGTCATTCCGGCAAACAGGCGGCGTCCCGGATTGGTGATCCTCACCTTCACTGTGAATGACTTGATGTCGCGTTTTGTGCGGCTCACGTCGCGCTGCGTCGCGTATTCATTTTCGACGCCCTTGAAAAACACCGTGCCTTCCTTCTCTTCGCCGGAAGGAAGCCGGACCTTCACTTTCTGCCCGAAGGAGATCTTGTCGATGTAGTTTTCCTCGATATCGGTCTGTATCCAGAGATTGTCGATGTCGAGCACGGTGACGATTGGCCCACCTGCCTGCACCACTTCGCCTTCGCGCGCGACGCGCACAGACACAATCCCCGTCGCCGGCGCATAAACTTTCGTATAGCTCAATTGCGTTTCGGTCTGATTTTTCTGCGCCACTGCCTGCGCAAGCTCAGCCTGAGTCGCAGCAACGTCGGATTCCTGAACGCTTACCTGTTGCCGGTTCGCCTGAGCGACGGCGAGCTGGCCTTCTTGTGCCTTCACTTGATCCGCAACCGCTTTCGTATTTGCTTGCGCTGCGAGCCAGGCGGAGTACGCGGTATCTCGCTCCTGTGGAGCAATCACGCCCGCATCGAGCAGGCTTTGATCGCGCTTGTAGGTAATTTGGTCGAGCGACTCGTTGGCTCGAGCCTGCTCAAGCTGGGCGCGTGCCGCCGTCACTGCCGCCTGCGCCTGCTGTACCCCGGCGGAAGTCTGGGCGTCGTCCATCGTGCGGGTCTTGCCCGATTGGGAAAGCCGCGCCTGCAAAGTCCGGATATTTGCCGCCGCTGCGTCGCGCACAGCTTGCAATTCGGTAGGATCGATTTCAGCGATTAACTGTCCCTGTTTTACTTCGGAGCCCTCGTCCACATAGAGATGCATAATCCGCCCTGAAACGAGAGGACCGGCGATGATGTCATTGCCGGTGATGATGCCCGTGAACTGGGCCTCCTTCATGCTCGGTGTGGTCACCAAATAGATCACCAGCGCCACGAAAAACAGGAAGATCAGAACGAAAAAGAAGCGGGAGACTTTCATTGTTTCCTCGCCGGGGGCTTGAACAGTCCATGTTCGAGAAAATCGAGAATGGCGCGGCGGCGGGCGTCCACGGCCCGGGCGCTGAGCATGTCTTTCCCCAACATTTCCCCGAGCACCGGCGCGACAGCGAAATAGAACACGGTCATTCCGATGATGCTGAAGACGGCGTTTTCCGCATCCATGCGGTGAAACTCGCCGGCATCGATCCCCTGATCGATGAGTTGTCGAAGTTTCCGGAACGCCGGCAGGCGATACTCGCGAACCATGCGGTCGCGATTGGGACTCATCATCTCTCGCTGCACCAGGCGCGGGTAATTGGGATGCGCGGAGACAAATCGGAAGTAGCCGTTCACAAAGGCGACAATCCGCTCGCGGTAAGGCGCCTCTGAGTCGAAGGCCTCATCCATCACAGTTAGCAGCCCGCGAAAGAGTGAATTCACGACCTCGACGTACAGCTCGTTTTTGCTTTTGAAGTAGTAGTAGAGCAAAGCTTTGTTCACCCGCGCCGCGCGGGCAATGCGGTCCGTGCGCGCGCCCGCCATTCCGTGCTCGGCAAATTCCTTCTCGGCGGCAGAGATGATGCGGGCGACTGTCTCCGGCCGGCGCAAGAGCGGTCCGGATCCCGCCGCTGCTTTTGCCGATGACGCCTGCGCCAAGCGCACTGTGTTCCCGCGTGTGGATCGAATTCTCGCTGCCATGTTTAACTAACCAGTTAGTCTAATCTATTGCTGCAGCTCTGTCAAGGCGAGGAAGAGCGCGGAAGCGAAAGGTCCGCGAAGCCGTCTTTCCGTGAGAATGAGTATTTACGATGGTTTGGGAAGCTTTTTGTCGCGATTGCCCTGCAAATGTTGGCGCAAGCGGCCGAGAATTTTTTGCTCCTGGCCGTCGGCGATTTCGAGCTCGACTTCGTTGAGCGCGAAATGCACCACATCGTGGTGATGCAACTCCTCCGGCGCGATCTGGTCGCTGAAGCGCAGCCAAAGCTCGTGGATCAGGCGTACCTCGTTCGCCGTCAAGTGTGGCGCATGCGGGCCAAGCATGTAGAACTCGCGCTGGCCGCCCGGAAGGAATATCTCCAAGTTGAACGGAGGCCGCGGATCGGGCAGCCGTTCCCATGCGAGGCCGATTTCGCGCGCCTGCTCCGCCACGCTCAGCTTTGCCGAGTGGCCAAGCACGATCGTTGAAGATTTCAGGCTGACTCCTGCGCGAATGATTGCGTCCCACAGATCATTGGCGGGCACGACCGCGAGCTTGATGGACTTCCCGCGCTTTTCGGCCATGCTCAACGCTTGCGAGAAAAGATACTGCTCGATGCCGCCGAATAGCTGCGTGGCCTCGAGATCGCTTTCGCCGGAACCCGACCGCCGCAGCAGACGAACGTGTAGCATCACGACGTCGCGTCTGGCAGGTTTTACGCGATCGAGCACTGCGCTCAAGTGATACAGCGAATGATAGTTGCTCACCGGAACGAGAATATTCCCCGGTCGCGCGCCTACAGCGCCAGGCGTCAGTTCGCTTTCCTGCTCGAGATTGAACTGGTCCATCTCCACGTGCTCGCCATTCCTGGAGCGGTGAAGCATGCGCTCGGAAACCGTAAACAAGGCGAACAGAGCGAGAGAAAAACTCGCTCCTGCAACGGTGGCCTCGGGCTTCGTGAAAAGGTTGACGATTGCGATTCCCAGAAGCACCAGCGTGATCAGGCCGAGCCCTAGGGGAATCTCGATCTTTCCGATTCTCAGATTCAAAGGCACGCGATATTCGCGATTGCCCGGATGCGTGAAGCGGAGTACAAGCACGGCGATACCCTTCATCGCAAAGCTCCAGATCACTCCGAACGCGTACAGGTTCGCCAGAAAGTCGACCTGCCCGCGGCTGATGATGATCGTGAGAATCTGCAACACGACTACGCTATTCACGATGCGGTAGCTCGTGCCGAAGCGCGGGTGTGGCTGCCGGAACCAGTCCGGCAGAACGCCATCTTCTGACACGCGATTCAAGACGCCGTTAGATCCGACGATCGCCGTGTTCACCGCCCCGGACAGAATCAGCACGCCGACGAGCACGACAAAGCCGTGGAAGAGCAACCGCAATCCAAATGGACCGGTCAGATTCATCGCCAGTCCGCCGATCAGATTTTCAAAATATGCGGTGCGCTGGCCGTCGGGGATGATCATCACTGCGAAAATGGAAACTAGCGAAGTGAAGACCAGGCTGTAGATGAAAATGACGAGCCCGGCTTTCTTGAGGTTCGGCAACTTGGGGCTCTCGATTTCGCGATAAACCTGCGCGAGCGATTCCTCGCCGCTCATCGCCAGCACGGAGTGGCCAAGCCCGACGAACACCATGATCATGCCGATTCGCGCGAATCCGCTGCCGAAAAGCCATCCCAGCGCGTCTTTGCCCAGCCGCAAATTCGCCGGCCGCGGCACGGGAGGCAAATGCGAGCCGCGTGCGATCACCGTATAGATGCACCACGAAATCAGAATCACCACCATCACGGTGGTGATTTGCATGATCTTCAGGGCCTTGTCGCTCGATTCCGGGATGCCTTTGATGTTTTGCCACCAGAAATAGAGCGTGACGACGATCGCAAACGTCGCGGCGGTCGCGTCCACAGACAGGTGGCCATGGATGTGCAGATAGTCGGCGAGATCGTTCAGCAATCCGGCAAGGTACTGACCCGCGGAGACTCCGCTGATCGGTCCGGTCAGGATGTAATCGAACATCAGCGCCGAGACCGAAAACTTCGCGAGTGAGCCCCCAAGCGCTTCTTTGACCACGCGGTAGACGCCGCCGCGGACGAACATGCTGCAGCTTTCCACGTAGATCGCGCGAACCGCGTACGAAAACAGCATGATCGCGAGAATGAACCACGGCGCGGTCTTGCCGATATACCGCTCCGCCTCACCGCCCGCGTAATACGCCGATGAGGCGAGGTCATTCAAAACGATCGCGGCGGCGCGCCAAAACGAGATAAATGTGAGCATCGCCGTGGTGGCGACGAGCACACGCGGCAATTCATTCGAACGCGCTGCGACTGAACCCGATGTCGGGGGTTTGGTTCCCATAAATTCCGGAGAATCGACCTGTCAGTAGCGGGGATTTATGCTCGCATGATCTGCGGACAGTGTCCAG
>DASTCZ010000070.1:0-9564 GCA_035710585.1 Candidatus Acidiferrales bacterium
ACGTGGCTGTGGATGCCGCCGTGGCGCTCGGATCGGATATTCAAATTGCTGTCCGAGAAAAACGGAATGACGCCCGCCGATTTTGCGCGGATTGAGACCGACGTGGTCAGTGAGAGCAATCTACTCGTCGCGCAGTCTCTGGTAAAAGCGTCCGCGACCGTGACGCCCCGCCTCGAGCGCACCAAGGACCTGATCAAGCGGCTCGCGAACTGGGACGGACGCATGACGGCGGAATCTGTCGAAGCCACGTTCGCAGAGAGAACGGCGCGCGCGGTCGAGCGGAATATGCTTCTCCCTCTGCTCGGCGACGAAACTGCGCTGGTCTATCCCAGCTCGACCGTTTTTCTCGAGCGCGTGCTCCGCGAGCGACCCGCAGTGTGGCTCCCCTCCGGTTTTCACAATTTTGACGAGCTGCTGGTTGGGAGCGCTGACGACGCCGTCGAGCGACTTTCGCGTGAAACGAACAACGCCGATGTTGGGACGTGGAAGTGGGGCGAGCAGAATTATCTACTAATGGCGCATCCGATCGGGCAGACCGGAATTCTGCGCCGCATATTGAGTATCGGCCCGATGCCGCAGGACGGCGCCACGGATGTGGTGAAAGCGGCGGGTCACAGCTTTGGGCCTTCGATGCGCTTCGTCGCGGACCTTTCCAACTGGGACAATTCCTCCATGGAAATTACGACTGGAGAATCCGGACAATACGGCAGTGCGCATTATCGCGATCAATTCCCCGCGTGGTTCAGCGGCCAGCCGCTGCCGGCGCCGTATTCCGCGAGCGCGGTAGGTTCGGCCACGGCAAGTACGCTGCATCTCGTTCCGTCTGGCCATCAGTAATTTGCGAGTCGCCTGCACCGCAATCGAGTAGAACTGCTTCCCGGCTTAACACGCGGCGAATTGCACTGCGCCTTGCGCTTGCGGAAATTCGGGACTTCACAAGGCCATTGTTTACGTGATTAGCCGTGCCTTAGAATGCTTCAGCGATCCGCTGCATCGGATTCGCGAAATGGGCGACTTTTTCTGTTCGCGTTGCCAAAGGTAGGACGATTTGAACTCAACGCCCGCAAAGAAGCAGCAGCCTGACGCGAAGCAGCCGGCTTTCGAGCGTTGCCTGGGCCGGCTCGAGGAAATCGTGCGCAAGCTCGAGAACGCGAATCTGCCTCTCGATGAAGCGATGAAACTTTTCGAGGAGGGCGTCTCTCTTTCGCGCGATTGTCAGAAGCAGCTGGAGCTGGCAGAGGGCCGCGTGGAGATTCTGCTGAAAAAGGCGGGCGGCGAGATGGCGGCCGAGCCCTTCGAACCCGAACCCGGCAGCGGCACCGAGTCGTGAAGCTGCAGCGCGAAGCGGACTACTACACAACTTGTCCCAATCTCCGCAAACGATGAAGTACCCGGAATTCTTCGACGAAAACCTGCGCGCGATCGACGCCGCGCTCGACCGGCGAATGCCGCCGCTGGGCACGCCGCCTCCTTCGATCCACGAGGCGATGCGCTACAGCGTGTTCGCAGGAGGCAAACGGCTTCGGCCGATGCTGTGCCTGGAATCCGCGCGTATTTTTTCTGCAGACGTAACCGCGGCGCTCGATGCGGGCTGCGCGCTCGAGTTCATTCACACGTATTCGTTGATTCACGACGATCTGCCCGCGCTCGACAACGACGATTTGCGGCGCGGCAAACCGACGAACCACAAGAAATTCGGCGAAGCCAATGCCATCCTGGCGGGAGACGCGTTGCTCACGCTCGCGTTTGAGACGCTTTCGACCGTGGCGATCGCGCCGGAGCGCCGCGTGGAATTGATCCACGAAGTGGCCACCGCTGCGGGCACGCGCGACGGCATGGTTGGCGGGCAGGTGGCAGATCTTGAAGCCGAAGGCAAACCCGTCACGCCGGATCAGCTCGCCTACATCCACAAATCGAAAACCGCGGCGCTGATTCGCGCTTCCGTCGTCGCGGGCGCGTATTGTGGCAGCGCGGCAAAGCCTGATATCGAGCGGCTTCGCGCCTTCGGCAACAGCATCGGCTGGGCCTTTCAGGTTGTCGACGATATTTTGGATGTCGAAGAATCTTCGGCTGCGCTCGGGAAAACTGCCGGAAAAGATCAGGCGCAGCAGAAGGCGACTTATCCTGCGCTATTCGGCCTTGCCAAATCGCACGAGTTTGCGAAGGAGCTCGCATCGCGCGCATTGGCGGAGATTGAATCGTACGGTCCGCGCGCCGCGCATTTGCGCGAACTCGCGGAGTTTCTAGTCGTCCGCCGCGCCTGAAGCGATCCGTGCGCCGCAATCCCGCCAAACAGCGACTCGACTTATTGCTCGTCGAGCGCGGCCTCGCCGAATCGCGCCAGAAGGCTCAAGCGATGCTTCTCGCCGGCGAAGTACGCGTGGACGGCCAGCGGCGCGAAAAACCCGGGGAGCAAATTCCGGTTGTATCGCGCATCGAAATCGAATCCACACACGCGAAGTATGCGAGCCGCGGCGGATTCAAGTTGGAAGGCGCGCTCGCGGATTTCGGCCTCAATCCGCTGAACCGCGTGTGCCTTGACGTCGGCTCATCGACGGGCGGGTTCACCGATTGCCTTTTGCAGCGCGGCGCCGCGCGAGTGTACGCGGTGGACGTCACACCCGAGCAGATGGCCTGGCGGCTGCAGCAAGATCCGCGGGTTGTGCGCATCGCTCGAAATGCACGCGAACTGAAGCGCGCCGACGTTGCTGACGGGTACGGCCCAATCGAGCTTGTGACGATCGACGTATCGTTCATTTCCGTCGCGAAGATTCTTCCGGCGGTGGTTCCGATCGCGCATGGCGGCGCGCATTTTCTGATTTTGATCAAGCCGCAATTTGAGCTCGATCGCGGCGATATCGGCAAGGGCGGAATCGTACGCGACGCCGCACTTCACGAGCGCGCCATCGCGCGCGTCACCTCCGCCGCGCGCGCCTGCGGCCTCGCTCCACTCGGCGTCAAACCGTCGCATCTTCCCGGCGCCGAAGGTAATCAGGAATTTTTCCTGCACGCCGTCTCTAGCTGACGGGCTCGTCGCCTTCTTGTTGATTTGCTGCTTCGTTCCGTCCCTGCTTCGGTTTCACTAGCCACTAGCCAGTCTCTCCCATACAATCGCCTCTCCCATGTACCGCACCATCGGCATCATCTCGCGCCCTCGACGCCAGGAAATTGCAGCCGTTGCGCCACAACTGATCAAATGGCTGCGCGACCGCGGCTTTCAGGTTTCGTACGACAAAGAAACCGCTTCGTGCGTGGCGGAACCGGAGAGGGTTCTTCCGCGGCCCGAACTCGCAGCGGCCTCCGATCTGGTAATCGTGCTGGGCGGCGACGGCACGCTGCTCGCGGCGGCGCGTTCGCTTGGTGAAAATGACGTTCCCATTTTGCCGATCAATCTCGGCGGCATGGGCTTTCTCACCAGCGTCACGCTGCGGGAGCTGTACGCGAGCCTCGAGCCGGTGCTCAATGGAGAAAGCAGCGTCAGCGAGCGCACGCTGCTCGAAGCGGAAGTGTTTCGCGGGAAGGAAAGCCTCGCGCGGCACCGCGCGCTCAACGACGCCGTGTTCAATAAGGGCGCGCTCGCGCGCATCGTCGATCTCGACCTTTCCATCGATGGAGAATTCGTCGTCGCATACAAAGCCGACGGACTGATCATCTCGACCCCTACGGGCTCAACCGCATATTCGCTTTCCGCAGGCGGACCCGTTGTCGAGCCCGCCGTGCCTGCGTTTGTCATCACGCCGATTTGCCCGCATACGCTGACGCACCGCCCGCTGGTGATTCCGGAAAGTTCGAAGATTGAGGTGACGCTGCGCGAGGCGGAAGAGCCGGTCTATCTCACGCTCGATGGGCAAATCGGAGTGGAACTTCACACGCTAGATCGCGCGGTGATCAGCACCCCGCCGCAGAAATTGCGGTTGATTCGCCCTCCGGGAAAAACATATTACGAAATCTTGCGCAGCAAACTGAAATGGGGCGAACGGTGAGCGGGGCGCGTCTCCTCGTCGCGATTTTGGCTCTGTCTGTTGTTGTCGCCGCGTTTTTCGTTACCAGACGCAGCCAGCAGGGCCGCGCGCCGGAAAATCACGCAGATCTTGTCATCCTCCACGGGCGCGTATACACCGTCGACAAAGAGCAGCCGCGCGCGGAGGCGATCGCGATCGTCGGCGACCGGATTGCGGCGGTAGGCTCAGAAGCGGAAATTCAAAAATGGATTGGCCCCGCGACGCAGCAAATTGACGCGCGCGGGAATTCCGTACTGCCGGGGTTCATCGATTCGCACGTACATTTTTCGAGCGGCGGTGGCGAAATTTCCGGCGTGCAACTGCGCGACGCGGCGACTCCGGCGGAATTTTCGCGGCGGATCGCGGAATTCGCGCGCAAAGCTCCTAAGGGAGAATGGATCACCGGCGGAACGTGGGACCACGAACTGTGGGGCGGGTCGCCGCTGCCTTCGCGCGACTGGATCGATAAAGACACTCAGGACAATCCCGTTTTCGTGAGCCGATATGACGGGCACATGGGGCTGGCAAATTCGCTGGCGCTGAAGCTCGCGCACATCGATCGCAACACGCCGAACCCGAACGGCGGCACGATTGTGAAAGACGCCAAGGGCGAGCCGACCGGCGTGCTCAAGGACGCGGCGCAAGGACTGGTCAATCGCGCGATTCCGGCGTGGACCGAGGAGCAGCTTCTGCGCGCGATCAACGCGGCGCTGGCAGAGGCACGACGCTACGGCGTGACGGGCATCGACGACATCAGCAGCACTGAAGATGTTCGCGCGTACCAAATTCTTCACGCGCGCGGCGAACTCACGCTGCGCGTCTACTGCATCACGCCGCTGCCGGAATGGCAGGGGCCGGCGACGGCAGGAGTACGCGCGGGGTTTGGCGACGACTACGTGCGCGTGGGCGCGTTGAAGGGATTTGCGGATGGATCGCTGGGTTCTGGCACGGCGTGGTTTTTCGAGCCGTTCAGCGACCAGCCCGATAACCGCGGTCTCGAAAATGAAATGATGTTTCCCGAAGGCCACATGTTCCAGATGATTTCTGGCGCGGACAAAGCCGGCTTGCAGATCGCCGTGCACGCGATCGGCGATCACGCGATTCGCTACATGCTCGACGTGTACGACCAGACGCTGAAGGCGAATGGGCCGCGGCCGGAGCGGCGCTGGCGTATCGAGCACGCGCAGCACGTGCGCCCGCAGGACTTCGACGATTTTGCGAAGCTGGGCGTGATCGCGAGCGTGCAGCCGTATCACGCGATCGACGACGGCCGCTGGGCGGAAAAGCGCATCGGGCACGAACGCGCGAAGACGACATATGCGTTTCGCACGCTTCTCGATCACGGTGTGCGGCTGGCGTTTGGCACGGACTGGACGGTGGCGCCGATCAATCCCCTGCTCGGCCTCTATGCCGCCGTCACTCGCGAAACCACGGACGGGAAAAATCCCGGCGGGTGGTTTCCGGAACAAAAGCTGACGCTGCCGGAAGCGATCGAGGCGTACACCATGGGTTCGGCTTACGCGGAATTCCGGGAGCGCGAGATCGGGTCGCTTACGCCGGGGAAATTTGGCGACGTAGTGCTGCTCGATGCAGACCTGTTCGCGATTCCGGCAGAAAAGATCAAAGACGTGGGCGTCGTGCAGACGATCGTCGGCGGCAAAATCGTCTATTCGAAGTAGTCCTTTCAAGCTACAGCGTAGCCGCCGCTGATTTTAGCCGAACTCCCCTGGATTGCTCGCCTCATCTTTCCTGGTGACCTTTTCCCACCGCGTCCGTCCTATGCTCAGGCTGTTGGATGTCTACACCCATGGATGTAGACTGCCGACATCCCGCGCCGCACGGAGGCCAGCTTGCCCGACCGCTACCAGAACCGGATCGAAATCCTGCAAGGCACTCTCGACCTTCTGATCCTGCAAACGCTTGCCTGGGGCCCGCAGCACGGCTACGGTATCACGCAAGCCATCCGCGCCAATTCCAATAACGTCCTTACCGCGGATACCGGATCGCTCTACCCCGCCCTGCACCGCCTCGAACGCAAAAAGTGGATCTCCGCCGAGTGGCAGCTCTCTGAGAATAAGCAGCGCGTGCGCGTTTACAACCTTACGCGGAGGGGACGCACGCAGCTGGCGTCGGAGCGATCGCGCTGGTCGAAATTTACCGAAGCCATTGCCGGCATTCTGAATCCGAGCGGAAATGAGGCGGAGCCATGAAATTCTTTTCGCGCGACGACCGGGATTCCAATTTGAACGATGAATTACAGTCGCACATGAATATGGATCAGGAGACGCGCGTTTCTCGCGGCGCTTCCCCGGAGCAGGCGGGCCTCGATTCGCGGCGCGAATTCGGAAACGCCGGCCTTGTGCGCGAGACGACCCGCGACATGTGGGGCTGGGCGCGCTTTGAGCGGCTGGCGCAAGACGTGCGCTACGCGCTGCGCCTTTTTGCGAAGACGCCGGTCGTCACGGCCGTGGCGCTGCTTTCGCTCGCCCTTGGAATTGGCGCGAATACGGCAATCTTCGGCCTGACGAACGCGCTGCTGCTGCGGTCGCTTCCGGTGCAGAACCCGCAAGAGCTCGTCACGCTCGGGATGCTGACTCCGACTTCAACCAGCGATCCGAATCCGATCTTCACAAATCCGATTTGGGAGCAAGTGCGCGATCACCAGGAAGTTTTTCAGAGCGCGTTTGCGTGGTCATCGCAACAATTCGATCTGTCGCAAGGCGGCGAATCGCATTTCACTCACGGAATCTATGCTAGTGGATCGTATTTTTTGACGCTCGGAGTGAAACCCGCGGCGGGAAGGCTGATCGTTCCGGGCGACGATGTTCGGGGATGCCCGGGCGTCGTTGTGCTCAGCTACGATTTCTGGCAGGAGCAATTTGGCGGCGATCCCGGCGCGATTGGCAAATCTATTTCGCTGAACCGGCACTCGTTTGAGGTGATCGGCGTTTCCGGGCGCGGCTTCACGGGCACTGAAGTTGGATACGGATACCAGGTGGCGGTGCCGATCTGCGCGGAAGCGATCATTGATACACGGCCGATGCTCGATGGACGGAGCGCGTGGTGGCTGCAACTAATGGCGCGGCGGAAACCGGAGATTTCTCCGGAGCAACTCAACACGCGGCTGAAGGTATTTTCGAAATCCGTGTTCGAGTCCACCGTGCCGGCGAATTGGCCGCCTGATTATCAGACGAAGTATCGCGTGCGCTTTCTGGTGGCCGCGGAAGCTTCGTCGGGCGTTTCACTTCTGCGCCGCGCGTACGAAAAGCCACTGCAACTCCTGATGGGAGTGGTTGGGCTGGTGTTGCTGATCGCGTGCGCGAATATCGCGAGCCTGATGCTCGCTCGCGCGTCGGTGCGCCGCAAAGAAATCGCAGTGCGCTTGGCCGTCGGTGCTTCACGCGCGCGGCTGATCCGGCAACTGCTCACAGAATGCATCCTGCTTTCCGTTGCGGGCGCGGCGCTGGGGCTGCTTTTCGCGAGATGGGGCGATCTGCTGCTGGTGCGCTTCATCAACGTGAAGCGGCAGCAAGTGTTTTTGAACCTTTCGCTTGATTGGCGGATGCTTGCATTCACTTCCGCCGTCGCGGTAGCGACTGGAGTTCTTTTTGGAATCCTGCCGGCCATTCGCTCCACGCAAGTCTCTGTTGCATCCGCGATGAAAGGTAGCCAGGCGCAGGACGGCGAACCGCGCTCGCGATTCCGCGCGGGCCGATGGATCGTCGCGTCGCAGATCGCGCTTTCATTAGTGCTGCTTGTGGTCGCGGGGCTATTTGTGCGCACGTTCACCAATTTGATTTCGCAGGACTTGGGGTTCGATACCGGCAACGTGACGCTGGCCTCGGTCAGCTTTTTCAGCCTGAAGATGCCCCCGGCCGAGCAGATCGCGACACGAAGCGAAGTCCTGCAGCGGATTCAAGCGATTCCCGGCGTTGCGTCCGCGAGCCAATCGGTTCTGACGCCGCTCGGCGGAATTGGATGGAACGACAACGTCGTCATCGACGATCCCAGCGCGCCGAAGGGCGACGATGCTCTCGTCGATTTCAATTTCATCAGCCCGGAATACATGAGCACCTTGCGGACGCCCATTATGGAAGGGCGGAACTTCGACAAGCACGACGTCGAAGGCTCGCCGAAAGTGGCGATTGTGAACCAGGCGATGGCGCGAAGTTTTTTCCCGCGCGGAAACGCGCTGGGCAGCTATTTCAAGACCGGCGACGATCCGAAAAAACTCTTTGGGCCGATTCAAATTGTCGGCGTGATGAAAGACGCGAAATACGGATCGATGCGCAAAGCGGCGCCGCCTTCCGCGTTTTTTCCGCTGACGCAAATTCCGGAGCCCGAATCTGGCGGAGTGTTTGAGATCCGGTCGAATTTGCCTGCGGCTACTCTGCTTCCGACCTTGCGAAAGGTTTTCGCGGAGGTGAATGGGTCGCTTCCCATCACATTTCAATCCTTTTCGAAGCAAATTGACGAGTCCGTGACGCAGGAGCGGCTGCTGGCAACGCTTTCGGGATTCTTCGGAGTGCTCGGTCTGCTGCTTGCCGTAATCGGGTTGTACGGCGTGATGGCCTACCTTGTGACGCGGAGGCAGAAGGAAATCGGAATCCGCATGTCGCTAGGTGCGCAGCGCGGAGAAATTCAGCGGATGGTATTGCGGGATGTGGCGATTGTGCTGCTGGTGGGGGTGCCTGTGGGCATCGGCGTCGCGGCGGCCAGCGCGAAGTTTGTTAAGACAATGCTCTTCGGCCTGGCGCCGCGGGACCTTACGACGCTTTTTGGAGCCGCAATCGCTCTCGCCGTCGTCGCCGCAATTGCCGGCTTTTTCCCTGCGCGGAGAGCGTCACGGGTGGATCCGATGCTCGTGCTGCGAGAGGAATGAGGTGCGGAAATGAATCCATTTTCACGCGATGACCGCGATTCGGATCTGAACGATGAGTTGAAGTCGCACCTCGATATGGACGAGCGCACGCGGGTCGCACGAGGCGCTTCCGCTGAGCAAGCGCGGCTGGACTCGCGGCGCGAATTCGGCAACGCGTCGCTAGTTCGCGAAACTACGCGCGACGCCTGGGGTTGGCTGCGGCTCGAGCGGCTGACGCAGGACGTTCGCTACGCCCTGCGGCTTTTTGCGAAGACGCCTGTAGTGACGGCCGTGGCGCTTTTTTCGCTCGCGCTCGGAATTGGCGCGAACACGGCGATATTCACGCTTGTGGATGCCGTGATGCTCCGCACGCTGCCGGTGCAACGGCCCGAGGAGCTCGTTCACGTTTTGCGTTATGCGCCTTGGTATCACGCGCCGGTTGCATCGTTCACCAATCCCATCTGGGAGCAGTTTCGCGATCACCAGGATATTTTCAGCGGAATCGCCGCTTCCAGCGAACATCAGATGGACTTGAACAATGGTGGAGCGATCAATCTTGCCAACGGCCTTTACGTCAGTGGCGATTATTTCCGGACGCTCGGCGTGCGTCCCGCCGCTGGCCGGCTTATCGCGTCCAGCGATGATCGCCGCGGCTGCGTTGGCACGGCGGTGCTGAGCTATAACTTCTTTCAGCGGCAATTC
>DASTCZ010000071.1:0-10261 GCA_035710585.1 Candidatus Acidiferrales bacterium
GCGCAGGGGCGGAAGTAGGCGGCATGGAAATACGAGTCAACGGCGAGCAACACGATCTGCCGCAGGCGATGAGCGTCGTCGAACTGCTAAAGCATTTGGGGCTGCGCGGGGACCGCGTGGCGATCGAACGCAATATGGAAATTCTGCCGAGGCGGGAATGGGAAGCGACGCGCGTCGCGGCAGGTGATAGCTTCGAAATCGTGCAGCTGGTCGGCGGCGGCTAGCGCTTTCCGCTCAGGTATTTTCTCCACGGCTTCCAATAAAACTTAGGCCAGCCTTCGCGGACTCCTTTGTGGTCTTTCCTGGCGACATTTACGTGCACGAGATCGATCCTTCCTGACTTTCCAGTGCCGCTGAATGCGAGGATCAGGATCGAATCGGGGGCATCCTTGGGGAAGTGCGTCGAACGCCATGTCTGAACTATCAATTTGCCGGGAACGATGAGCAGATTACGGCCCCAGATAGCGCCGCCGAACGCGCTCCATTTCGCGCTCGCCTTGGCTGAGGTCTTGGCAGGCATTCCGGTCATCGCGGTATGCAGGTTCGAGTCGAGAAAAGTCTTGAAGAGCGCGCCGGGCGAAGCTGGAAGTGTGACGGACTGTCTGATAATTGGGGTCATGTGATTCTTGGCGCGCCTCCTTCGTCGCACACCTTGGCGGGAATCAGGACTGTTGCTTGCCACAATTGATCATCCACGGCACGCCAAATTGATCGGTCAGCATTCCGAATTTCTGCGCCCAAAAGGTCTCCTGGATGGGCATCTGGACCGTTGCCTTTTCTAAAAGCGCGCGAAAGACTCGCTCCGCTTCAACGGGGTCCTCTATTTCGACGCTGAGGGACACTCCTGCAGGGCGCTGGTAGCGGTCCGGAGTTGTGTCTGCGCCCTGGAGAATCTGATCGCCGATCGAAAGCGTTGCGTGCACGATCTTAGTGCGAAATGCGGGGGCGACGTCGGAGGCCATCGGGGTATCGGCGTAAGTAAGCATCATGCCGATTTGCCCGGAGAGGCATTTCGCGTAGAAGCTGAACGCTTCCGCGCATTGGCCATTGAACTGGAGGTGAGAATTCAGGCGCATGAGTTCTCCTTAGGTCAGAGTCCTTCGAGCAGGTGGCCGAGTTTCGATTTCTTGGTGGATAGATAGCGGCGGGTGGTCTTGCACACGCGAGGCTGGCAAGAGACGCGCTCGACAACCTCGATGCCCGCGGCCGCCAGCTGATTGACCTTATCGGGATTATTGGAGAGCAAGCGCACGCGCGTGGCGCCAACAGCGCGTAACACCTCAGCCGCAAAAGAATAGTCACGCGAATCGGCAGCGAAACCGAGGTGCTCATTTGCTTCGACCGTGTCCATGCCGGCGTCCTGAAGCTCATACGCGCGCAGCTTGTTCATCAGGCCGATGCCGCGGCCTTCTTGGGGAAGATAGACGAGGATTCCCGACCGCGCTTTCGCGATCTTGCGGAGGGCAAGCTCGAGTTGTGCGCGGCAGTCGCAGCGCTGCGAAGTGAAAACATCGCCGGTGAGGCATTGCGAGTGTATCCGTACGAGTGGAGCTTCGCGCCCGTTGACCTTGCCGTGAATCAGCACAACGGCTTCTTCCTCAGAATTGGGGCCTTTGATTCCCTGAACGGAAAACTCGCCGAAGCGCGTGGGGAGCTTGGCGCGCGCGACGATCTCGGCCGGGCTGTACGCCACTGAACGCGGTGCGTTGCGGTTAATTTCGGCGAGAGAAGCGATCTTTGCCATAAACGGGAGATTATAGCAGCGGGCGTGCCAGGTCGCCGGAGTGGCGCGCAACCGCGGGGCCGGAGGGACTCTTCCGATGTCTAGGAGCGTCCGGCATGTTTACGTGCAGGCAGCGATTGGATAAGTTAGTGAAAGCGAAAGCGCGATGAACGCATTTACGGGCACTGCGCAATTCCTCTTCACCTTGCTGCTCAAAGTGGGCGCCGCGGCGGCGCTCGCCGCGATCGTGGTCCGTTATAGCCCATTCAGGAAAGTTCTCTACACCGAAGTCCGAAACACCGATCTAAAGATGAAGCTGATGCTGTTCCTGACGCCGCCACTCGCATTCGGCGTGGTGCTCCGCATTTTGTTTGCGCGGTCTTCGTCTTATCAATTTGCGGACTTGATGCTGGAAGGCTCGTATCTTCTGGGCCTCCTCGGCGGGCGCGTGGTTGGACCGATTGGTGGAGCGATCGTCGCCATTCCGGCGCTGATCCACCACGAATGGCTCGCGATGCCCGTGGCCGCCGCCGTGGGATTGGTCGGTGGACTCGTGCGGCAAGTAATGCCGAACAAGGAAGACATCTGGAGCTTCGGCCCGTTTACATTCTTGAATATTCCGAAATCGCTGATTCGGCTGGCGCGCGACCGGCGCGTGCCGTGGGAGCTGCTCCCTCCCACAATCTGCGCGCTACTGGAAACTGGACGAATCGCGCTGGGCCACGCCACGCATCTGCGGTGGCTTTTCTACATTGATGCGACGAACTGGTGGCAATTTCTGCTGGTGCTGCTGGCCACGACCATGGCCGCAGCAGTGGCGATAAAAATATGGAACAACACGCGCATCGAGATGAACCTCGAGCAGCATCAGCAACTGCTGCTCAAGGCGCGTATGGATGCGCTCTCGGCGCAAATCAATCCGCATTTTCTCTTCAATACGCTGAACACTGTGTCGTCCTTGATCCGCTTCGATCCGGATACCGCACGCATCGTGGTGATCAAGCTCAGCAACATTTTGCGGCGGCTCCTGCGCAAACACGAAACATTTGTGCCGCTTCGCGACGAGCTGGAATTCGTGGACGATTATCTCGACATCGAAGTGGCGCGGTTTGGGCGCGAGAATCTACAAATCACAAA
Organism: Candidatus Acidiferrales bacterium; assembly: GCA_035710585.1. Lineage (GTDB taxonomy): Bacteria > Acidobacteriota > Terriglobia > Acidiferrales > UBA7541 > DASTCZ01. Next base: position 2,861 of record DASTCZ010000071.1, read on the forward strand.
GGAACTCGACGAAGAGGCGCTGGAGGCCTTTGTGCCCAGCATGTTATTGCAGCCGATCGTCGAAAACTCAATCAAGCATGGATTGGCGGGTCGCCTGGAGGGCGGACAAATCTGCATCCGGACGAGACGGTTGGACGGGCGGCTGGTAATTGAAATCGAGGACAACGGGATTGGCATTTCTGAAGAGCGCATGCCGCAGGTTTATGCCGACGGAATCGGCATCAGCAATGTGAATGAGCGGCTCAAGGTTTTGTATGGCGACGACTTCGGCCTGAGGATTACAAGTCAAGAAGGGCAGGGAACCAAGATTCGGATCGACGTCCCTGAAGTCGTTCCCACGCTGCCACTTGCGACGTAGCTTTTAGAAGGACGCGGCCGCGAACTGCAGCCGGTCTACTGCATCTTCACAATGTCCACGCGATTTTGTTCCTGTCGCGTCGGCGGTGTGTTCGCGGCGTGGACCGGATTCGCCGAACCCATCCCATGGGGGCTCAACCGCGCTCTGTCGATACCGCGTCTGACAAGCCAATCGACGATAGCTTGCGCTTCTTTGTTCGTGAGCGCCAAGTCACTGGCGGCGTCGCCGGAGTGCGCGCTGTATACCTGTATTTCAACCTTTTCGGCGGGATTCCCCTGAAGGATAGACGCAATTTCGTCGAGGCCGGCGTCTGAGCCGGTCGCCAGCGCTCCGGTCGATGGATCGAACTGAATGTTGTAGATCGCCGCGTGTCCCTGGCGTGCAAATTCGCCGGCTGGAGTGGCGGGGGGCGCGTTGGACGTTTCAGGCTGCGGCGCAGCGCTTATGATGATGCGCTGGGTGTACGAATTCGGGCCGAGACGGATTTCAAGCCAGGCGCCTGATTTCGACGCCGTGAAGAACGTTGGCGGCTGCTCGAATAGAATTGTGAAGCCCGCTTCCTTGGCAATATCGCTTGCCATCGAATAGAGCTGTTGGTTCGCGACGCCGACGGGAGCGGAGTAGGTCCAGGCGCGCTCCGTTCCTTGAATGGACTGCAGCGCGGGATTGCCGGCGGAGTCTTTTCCAACGGCGATACTCACATTTCCGGATTGTGATTGCTGGCAATTCGTGAGCGTGCTGCCGGCGACGCGTGCGATCAATTCAGAATCGACGCACCCAGCAACATCGCGAGGGTTTGGGGACGTGGAGTTCGTGGTTTGCTGCTGCGCTACGGCGACGGTTACGGGAAATGCCGTGGCCAGAGCGAGCAAAGCTCTTACAAGTCGCTGCATGGTCAGCCTCCAGAAGACAATTCCTGTATAGACCCGCCGAACGCAGGCGTACATCAGGCGGAAATGGTACCCGGCCGGAAGTGACTCCGTTGCAGGGACTTGCCGGTTGACCGGCATAGACAGGCTTCTTTCCGCTTGACAATGGCCAGGGATGTCTGTATATTCTGTCTAGACAGAAAGAACAGAAGGAGCGCAAATGGCCAGCCTGACGCCCGTCCAAAAGAAATTCATCCTCCACTGGGGCGAGATGGGCACTCGCTGGGGAATCAATCGCACCGTGGCGCAAATCCATTCGCTGCTCTACCTCTCGCCCAAGCCCCTGCACGCCGAGGAGATCGCCGAAACGCTGGGCGTGGCGCGCTCGAACGTCTCAAACAGCCTGCGCGAACTGCAAGGCTGGGGGATCGTGCGCGTGACGCACCAGCTTGGCGACCGGCGCGACCACTTCGAGGCGATGAAGGATGTGTGGGAAATGTTCCGCATCATCGTGGAGCAAAGAAAACGGCGTGAAATCGATCCTGCGCTTCAGATGCTGCGCGAGTGCATCGACGAATTGAAGGCCGGCGGCGGAGATGCCTACACGCGCGAGCGCGTCGAGGAAATGCTGGAGTTCATGACCACGATGACGGGACTCTACGAAGAAACGAAAGCGTTTTCTCCGGGGATGCTGAAGGGGCTCGCGAAGCTGCGCGGAAAAATTCGGATATTAGGCGGCGGAGCGAAGAAGAAGTGAGCGGGAATGGCCACAGCGTGGGGACGCGGCTGTTGTAAGGAGCCTGAGATGATCTCGTTGGCGTCGGAATTCACGGACGGAAAAGGACGGCACGCTCGAGGATGGCTTTTCTTCGATGTGGAATGCGGGTTCTGCACGCGATTGGCCCGTTGGCTCGCACCGATTTTGCAGCGGCGCCGAATCGGCGTCGCTCCGTTGCAGGACCCACGCGTGGCCACGCTGCTGAGCATGACGCGCGAGGAATTGATGCGCGAGATGAGGCTCATTTGCGAAGACGGCACGCAGTGGGGCGGCGCCGACGCGGCGGTCCGATTGTCCCGGGAGATTTGGTGGGCGAGGCCGCTGGCGTGGTTTTCGAGTTTGCCTGGAGCGATGACGTTGCTGCGCGCCGGATACCGTTGGATCGCAACGCACCGGAATTGTACCGCGGCAAGCTGCGCGCTCCAGCGGACGGCGTAGGACGCGCTTAAGAGACGCGCTGAGAGGAGGTTATATGCGATGGATCGTGTTGGCGCTGTGGGGAGCAGGCGGAATCGAGCTGGCGATTTTCGCGGCGAATTTCTACGTTCCCCGAAAGCTGGATTTTCGAAAGGGCATCGCTGGAGCACCCACGATGATTCGGCAAGTATTTTTCGTTCACGCGGGATATGTCGCTGGAGTCGTCCTGCTCTTCGCGTTGATGTCGTTCCTCTTCGCGCCAGAGCTGGCGAGCGGCAGGGGCCTCGGGAGATTTCTCTCCGCCGCGATCTGCATATTTTGGGCATGCCGCGTGCCCTTGCAGGTCTTTTATTACGACCGCGAGGTGCGAAGAGCGAATCGCGCGGGCGATCTGGCGATGACGGCGGCCCTAGTTTATCTCGCCGCAACCTATGGCGCGGCAGCGCTGGGGATGAAGTAGATGAATGCCGCCCAAGCGCATTAATGAAAGCGGTCGACGCGGAGGCAGGGCGATGAAAATCGGCGCTAGAGAGCTTCTGAATTGGAACGGCCGGCTTTCGCGATTGCAGTACGCGACGATCGGAATCCTGGCGTTTTGCGCAAAGTTCGCCCTCGATAGTTTGCTGGCGAGGGGAGTCTTTCATTTGCCGTGGAGGTTTGCGAATTACTGGCGGGTGCCGTTCGAAGTCACACGCGTCGAGGATTTGCCTAGCGCAGATGCACGATTGTTGCTCCTCATGCTGGCTCTAGCGCTCCCGTTTTTGTGGATTGGAGTGGTGTGCACGCTCAAACGATTGCGCGACGCGAGTCTCCGGCCGTGGTGGATGTTTTTCTTTTTCGTGCCGATCGTGAACATCGCGTTCTTCACCGCGATGTGCGTGTTTCCGACCCGGGACGCGGAGCGCGCTCGAACAGCGCTGGCCGCAGACGCTGCGGAGAGAGTAGCGGAGAACTCTGACGGCAAATGGGCCGCGGCCGCAATGGCAGTGTTCGGCACCGCGTTGGCGGGAGTGCTCCTCACGCTCCTGAGCGTGCAAGTTCTTTCGACCTACGGGTGGGGCCTGTTCGTGGCGCTGCCATTTTCAATGGGCTTCATTTCGGTGTTGATCTACGAGTGGTCGGTGCCGCGAACTCTGGGAGATTCGATTGCAGTCACGATCTTCTCTCAACTGATATTTGGCAGCATGCTCCTCGCATTCGCCTACGAGGGCGCGATCTGCATCCTAATGGCGCTTCCGTTGGGACTTGTGCTGGCGATCATGGGCGGAGCTTTGGCACACGCAGTGCGGAGCGGGCGAGCGGCGGAACAAACGGCCACGCTGGCGATCATCCTCCTCGTTTCGCCGGGGATCGCGGGCACGGAAAGAGTGGTGCGCCCTGCCGCGCCGGAGTTCCGCGTGGTGTCATCCGTCGAGATTGCCGCGCCGCCGGAAGCGGTATGGCGCCAGGTGATAGCGTTCGCGCGGATTCCCGAACCGCGAGAGTGGTATTTCCGCGCGGGCGTCGCGTATCCGATTCGCGCGGAGATTTTCGGCACAGGGCCCGGCGCGGAGCGGCATTGCGTGTTTTCCACAGGCGCGTTCGTCGAGCCGATTGAGATCTGGGACGAGCCGAATCTGCTTAAGTTTTCGGTCGGCTCGAATCCGCCGCCGCTCAACGAACTTTCTCCATATGGACATATTGATACTCCACATCTGCACGGGTATTTCGCTTCGGACGAAGGTCAATTTCGCCTGATTCGGCTGCCGAATGGCAACACACGACTCGAGGGTACAACCTGGTATCACAACCGGATCTGGCCGGCAGCGTATTGGCGCCTTTGGTCGGATGCGATCATTCATCGAGTACACCTGCGCGTGCTTCGCCATATCAAGGTTCTGGCTGAAGAGGGAACAGCGCGGGCGCCGCTGACAGAATTCAGCGCCAATCCATAGGAGATGCGCATGAAAGTTGCGATCACCGGCGGCACGGGATTCGTCGGGAGACATTTGGCGCGAGCACTCGTGACGGATGGAAATGAGGTCGTGCTCGTAGCTCGCGGCGCGGATCGGCGGGACGAAACCGTCTACCAGTTGCCCGGCGCAACGTTTGTTGCTTCAGATATGTCGGACGCGGACGTCCTGACGACTGCATTCGCCGGATGCGACGCCGTTGCGCATTGTGCTGGAATCAATCGAGAACTCGGCGGGCAGACGTACGAGCGCGTGCATGTTGTCGCTACGGAAAATGTGTGCAAAGCGGCGGTGCGCGCGGGCGTCAAGAAAATATTGTTGTTGAGCTTTCTCCGCGCCCGGCCGAACTGCGGGTCGAAATACCACGAGTCGAAATATGCTGCGGAAGAGATCGTACGTGCGTCGGGGCTCGACTACGCGGTCTTTAAGGCAGGTGTGATTTACGGGCGGGGAGATCACATGCTCGATCACCTGAGCCACGCTCTTTATACGTTTCCTGTGTTTGCGTTGGTGGGGCTCAAGTCTCAACCGCTATGCCCCTTGGCCGTACAGGACCTGACGCTCGCAATGGAGGCGGCGCTCAACGACGAGCGACTTTCGCGGAAGACGTTTGCAATCACGGGCCCCGATGAAATGTCGTTCGCCGAGGCTGTGCTGCGCGTGGGAGAAGTGACCGGGAAGAAAAGACCGATCTTTAGCGCTCCGCTGGCGTTTCATTACGTGTTGGCGTGGGCTGCGGAGAAAACGATGAAGATTCCGCTTACGTCGATCGCGCAGGTCCGGATCCTGTCGGAGTCACTGGTCGAACCGCTGCCGGCATGCGGCGCATTGCCTGCGGATTTGTTGCCGGCCACTCGATTCGATGCGGAGTCGATTCGGCGCGGACTACCGGGTCCGGGGCGTTTTGGTGCGAAGGATCTGCGCTTTTACGGGCAACGGGGGAGATAGGCGGAGCGATGGATGCGGTCACCGGTGCGTTTGGATATACGGGAGCGGCCATCGCGCGCAGGCTCATCGCAGGCGGCCGGCGCGTGCGGACCTTGACCGGCCATCCGAACCGGCAAAGTAAATTCAGCTCGGTAATTGAAATTGCGCCGCTCGATTTCGCTAACGGGGACGAACTGCGTCAGAGCCTGAGCGGAATCGATACGCTCTACAACACCTATTGGGTGAGATTTCCTCATGGAGGCCAGACCTTCGAGGGCGCGGTCGCCAATTCGCGTGCACTCTTCGAGGCAGCTCGAGATGCAGGCGTCCGTCGGATCGTGCACATCAGCATTGCCAATCCCTCGCTGGACTCGCCGCTGGGCTACTTTCGCGGAAAGGCGCAGGTCGAAGAAGCGTTGCGGGAGACAAGTGTTTCGCACGCGATCCTGCGGCCAACAGTTGTTTTCGGACCGGGCGACATCCTGATCAATAACATTGCGTGGTTTTTGCGACGCTTTCCGGTATTTGCGGTGCCTGACGTCGGGGAGGCTCGCCTCCAGCCGGTCTTCGTGGAAGATGTCGCGAAGCTCGCCGTCTGCGCCGCCGGTTCAAGCGAAAACATCATCGAGGACGCCGTCGGACCGGAGACGTTTGCTTTTGCCGACCTTGCGCGACTGATTGCGCGTACGGTGAATAGTAGCGCGCGGATAATACGCATGAAGCCGGCTTTGCTAAAACCGATCCTTTGGGCGCTGGGAAAATTGACGGGAGACGTTGTACTCACCGGCGAGGAAATCGCGGGGCTGGCGGCAAATCTGCTGGTGTCAGCGCGCCCGGCATTGGGCGAGACGCCAATCAGCGACTGGCTCGCAGCGAACGCCAATAAGGTCGGACAGAACTATGCTTCCGAGCTGCGCCGGCACTATCGGTAACTGCGATCAACGGTGTGTGTGTCTACGCGCGCGCTGACGCGAACTGGCCTTCCAGAACTTTCCTGTAAAAATCCTCGTAAAGCGGAATTACGTCGTTTGCGCAGAATTTGCGCTTGGCGTTGATGCGCGCGAGTCGGCCAATTTCGCGTCCGCGGTCTGCCCTGGAAAGAACGTCGATGGCAAATTTCGCGGCGGCTACAACGTCTCGCGGAGGCACGAGAAATCCGTCAACGCCATGTTCGATCACTTCCGGAAGTCCACCGACGTTGGTCGCGATTACCGGGACTTCACACGCCATGGCCTCGAGCGCGGCGAGGCCGAAGGATTCCAAATCAGAGGGCAGCAGGAACAAATCCGCGGTTCCGAGCTTTTCCTGTATGCGGTTCTGCTTGCCGAGAAAGTAGACGTCGCTCGATAGCTTCCGCTGGCGCACGAGCCATTCCGCTGCGCCGCGATCGGGCCCGTCGCCGACCATCACCAGTTTAGCGGGCATCTTTTCGCGGAGGCGGGAGAAAATTTCGACCACGTCGGTGACGCGCTTCACCGGCCGGAAATTCGACAGGTGCATCAGAATCGGTTCACCGTGCGGCGCCCACTTTGCGCGCAGAGAGTCGTCTTCCGTCCGGTGATAAAGATCGCAGTTCACGAAGTTCGGTATGACTTCGATGGAATGCCTTACGGCGAATTCCTCGAGCGTCATCTTCTTCAAATAATGCGAAATGGCCGTGACGCCGTCGCTCAATTCAATCGAAAAACGCGTGATTGGGAGATAGCTGCGATCGCTGCCGACGAGCGTGATATCCGTTCCGTGGAGAGTGGTAATGAACGGAAGCCGCTTCGGGGCTGACATCGCACGCGCGAGATAAGCGCTGACTGAATGCGGAATCGCATAGTGTACGTGCAGGAGATCGAGCTGCTCCGCTTCGGCGACTTCGAGCATTTTCGTAGCGAGCGCCAGCGTATAGGGCGGGTGATCAAAAAGCGGATAGTTCGTCACTTCGACTTCGTGAAAGTGAACGCGCTCCGCACCAGCGGGCATGCGGATCGGCGGCGCGTAGCTGATGAAATGAATGTCGTGCCCACGCGAAGCGAGCTCGAGCCCGAGCTCGGTGGCCACCACGCCGGAGCCGCCATACGTCGGATAGCAAGTAATGCCTACGCGCACAAG
>DASTCZ010000072.1:0-5517 GCA_035710585.1 Candidatus Acidiferrales bacterium
CGCGACTCGCGGCGTGGGTACAGTGATTCCGGATGCTTGTTCGGAAATTTAGGCCTTACGCCTCATCAGCATCAGGTAGACGATGAAGCTGACGGCGAAGCCGATGAACCACGCATAGTTATAAAGGACACGGAGCGGTTCGTAGACGCGACCGACGAGCGCGACCGCTGCTCCCGCCGCGAGCGCGGCGATAGCGCGCCAATTGAATCCGTTGGAAAATTCGTAGAAGCCGCCGCGTTGATAGAGATCCGTCGTCGCGATAATTTTCTTGCGGATGACGAAATAATCACAGATCAGCACACCGGCGATCGGCCCGAGAAATCCCGAATAGCCCACGAGCCAACCGACGATGTAGCTATTGGAATTGGCGAGGAGTTTCCAGGGCTGGAAGATCAGGATGCTCAGGACACAGGTGATCAAACCTCCGGTGCGGAAACTGATGAGCTTCGGTGAAAGATTTGAGAAATCGTTCGCGGGTGACACGACGTTTGCCGCAATGTTCACATTGAGCGTCGCCACCAGCAGCGCGATCACGGCCACAATCACCGCTGCGGGATTTCCCAGGCGGCTCAGCACATCTACGGGATTCCATAGCGCCTGACCGAAAATAATCGCCGTCGCGCTGGTGACGGCGATGCCGATGAACGCGTAAAGCGTCATCGTCGTCGGCAAGCCTAACGCCTGGCCGAGAACTTGCGCGCGCTGGCTCTTCGCGTAACGGGTGAAATCGGGAATGTTGAGCGCGACGGTGGCCCAGAATCCCACTACGCCGGTAAGCGAAGGAACGAAAAAGCGCATGAACTCGCCGAAGGACTGAAATTTCGACGGCGAGTTGAGCATGGGACCGAATCCGCCGGCGCGGCCGCGCGCCCAGAAGAGAAGCACCAAGCCCAGCACGAGCAGAAAAGGCGCAGAGACGCTTTGCAGAAAACGCACGGTCTTGATCCCGCGCAGAATCACAAAAACGTGGAGCAGCCAGAACAGAAAAAAACACAGAGGCACACCGTATGGGGAATTTTTCCAGGCGGGAAAAGCCGCAGCGATCATCGCGCTGATGGCTTGGCCGCCGATCCAGGTTTGAATGCCGAACCAGCCACAGGCGACGAGCGCGCGAAGGATTGCGGGCACGTTTGCGCCGAGCACACCGAACGACGCGCGCGCAAACACTGGGAACGGAATGCCATAACGCGCGCCGGCATGCGCATTGAGCAGCATGGGAATTAAGACAAGCACATTGCCAAGAAAGACGGTGAAAATCGCCTGCTTCCAGTTCATCCCGCCCGCGATCATGCTGCTGGCGAGCATGTATGTGGGAATGTTGACGCTCATGGCGACCCAGAGCGCGGCGTAGTTGTAAGTCGTCCAGGTGCGGCGTTCAGGGGGGACGGGCGCGAGGTCTTCGTTATAAAGAGAACTGTCGCGCGCGATAGGCTCCGCTGCCGAATGCGCGGCGATGGCCGGCGACGCGTCTAGAGGAGCAGTCATGCGGACACTGCGCGGCGCACGAAATCAGTCCGCGGCTTGCATGGAGCCGGACGCGAGCGTGCGCGTGATTTCGCCGTAACTTTCAGGGCGGCGGTCACGGTAGAACTGCCAGACGCGACGAACTTCCTGAATTTCGTCGAGATTCAGATCCGCAACGAGGAGTTCGTCTTTATCGCGGCTGGCTTGCGCGACGATTTTGCCGCGCGGATTGCAGAAATAGCTCTTCCCGTAAAATTCGCCGATCTGCCACGGGTGTTCGGTGCCGACTCGATTGATCGCGGCGACGAAATACTGATTGGCGACGGCGTGCGCTGGCTGCTCGAGCTCCCAAAGGTATTCGCTGAGACCGGCGACGGTGGCGGAGGGATTGAAGACGATTTCGGCGCCATTGAGGCCGAGGCAGCGCGCGCCTTCGGGAAAGTGGCGGTCGTAGCAGATGTAGACGCCGACGCGCGCGAACCGCGTCTCGAAGACCGGGTAGCCGGCGTTTCCCGGGGTGAAATAAAATTTTTCCCAGAAACCCGGATGGCAGTGCGGAATGTGATGTTTGCGGTATTTTCCGAGATAGCGGCCGTCGGCGTCGATCACGGACGCAGTGTTGTAATACACGCCGGTCATATCCACTTCATAGACCGGGACGACGATGACCATTTTGTGTTTCTTGGCGAGCTTCTGCATCAGCTCCGTGGAAGGTCCGCCCGGGACGCGTTCGGTCAGGTCGTACCAGCGCGTTTGTTGCTCGGCGCAGAAGTAGGGGCCATAGAATAATTCCTGCAGTCCGAGCACCTGAACTTTTTTCTTCGCCGCGTCAGCGATCAGATCCTCGTGCTTGGCGATCATTTTTTTCTTGATATCCGGCAGCGCGTATTTTTCGGGCGACCACTCGCAGCGCGCCTGAATGACGCCGCAACGCACGTTTCGCGGCATGGAAACCTCCTGGAAGAGCACGGAGAGTCTAACGCCGCGGCAAGGAGGCGACAAGAAATGACTACGATGGAGCGGGAGAAAACGGGTGACTAGCCTGGTGCGAGAGGACTACTTTCAACAACTTCCTTCATGGCTTCTTTTACAACTTTCTTCACAGCTTTCTTGACGGTGGACTGGACTTTTTCGTCCTGAAAGGCTTCTTCGCCGGCTTTTGCGACGATGCGCCGCACGACCTTCTTCACGGTGTTGGCGACCTGCGGCAATTCCTGCTCGATGACCCTCGCGGTCTTTCGGAGTTCTTTTTCGTCGAACTTGGGTATGGCCGCTCTCTCCTTGGGCCGACCGGCTTCCGTGGCAACCCAGTCCGATTCGAAGACATCTGCAAGGCGCTTGACCACTTTGGAATCGCGGACGACCAACCCGAGCTCGCGGCGGGAATCCAACTCGAGTTTGCGCAAGCTCTGGCTGCCGACGAATGCCTGCTGGCGGTCGCGGATGATGGTCCGGGTATGCAGCCGAATATTGGTGAGCTTTTCGGCGCTAAGGCCGTTGGTTCGCTTGCCGAGCCGGCCGATCACCTTGATGAGGACGCCGGCCTTTTGGCGCTCGGAAAGGATTTTGGCCATCTCGTAGTCCGAGATTTTCGGATCATAGATGAGCAATTCCTTTTTAGCCTTTCGGAGAAATGCAGCAAGACCCCTGCGGGCATTGAGGGGGCTCACCAAGAAAGTGTCGAGAGCGGGCTTGTACGGCTTTCGTTTTGTGTCCGATTCAAAGAGCCTGATCGCCTCGCGCACGAATTTTCCATTGCGGGTGACGATGCCGAAGCCTCGGCTGTGCTGGATATCAAGCGCGGTGTAGTTGAAGGAGAGGACGTACAGCGTGGTACGGTCGATCAGCATCATTTTGTCGTGATAGCGGACAAGGTCGTTAGCGGTGCGCGCTACGGTAACGCCTTCGTCGAGGAGCCGCAATTCAAGCTGGCGAAGATGCTGTTCGCCGCCGCGATTTGCGTAGGCGATCAGCGCGTGCACGAAGACGCCGCGCTGGACGGCGGCTTTGAGCGCCGTCTCGATCTCCTTGCGGTCGAACCGGAAGATGACGATTTCGATGCTCTTCTTCGCGCACTTGATCGCCGCGAGCAGGGGCGCCACACCGTCATCAGGCTGTACGAGCAGTCTCAACGCACACACCCACCTTGTCTTGGAAGTATCACTGCGGTCCCTTGCTGCCATCTCTTAGATGATCGGTAGGTGGCTGGCGTGACCCCCTTCCTGTGGAGTTCCGGGGCGCATCGAATGAGTGCTCAATCAGGCCGACGCACGTTGAACGGCCAGGCCCGAACTGCAGATCGAGGCCAGACGACCCGAGGAAAATCCATGCACTCACGCAGGTGGAAGTTCGCGACATGGCTCTTGCTGCTGCTTGCCGTAGCGGCATGGCCGAACCCGCCGCAGAGCGGCCAAGCTCCTCAAAAGGAAAATGAGAAGAAAGAAAAGACGAAGGAGTCGAAGTCTGAACGCGCGGAGGCAGCCGCAGCTATGCCAGCGGTGCTCTGGCGCGATCCCGGCGACGTTTCGTCTCTCGATCTCACGGGTGGACCTGGCGGGCGGGACAAGGCGCCAAAGCCCGGCGATCGCTTCACCTTCGTGAAGGAAGACATGAACGGCACCTCGACGAAGTTCTATGTGAAGGACAGCAGCGGCGTCGAGTGGTTGGTAAAAGTCGGCGAGGAAGTTCACGCGGAGACCGCCGCGACGCGGATCGTGTGGGCGACGGGCTACTTCGCCGACGCCGACTACTACCTGGATTCGATCCACGTGGACGACATGCCGAAGCTGAAACACGGCAAGGGCCACAAGAAGGTGACGAGCGACATTCGAGAGGTGCGGCTGAAGCTGCAGAACTCCAAGGAAAAATCGATCGGCAACTGGTCGTGGTACGACAATCCGTTTGCCGGAACTCGCGAATTCAACGGGCTCCGCGTGATGATGGCGCTGATCAACAACTGGGACCTGACGGAAGTCAATAACAAGATTTATCCGATGGAGAGCGAACGCGAATTCGTGGTGAGCGATCTTGGCGCGACATTCGGCAAAACGGGCGGCCCGGTGACGCGCTCAAAGGGCAAAGCCGACGATTACGAGCATTCGAGATTTATTTTGAGCACCACGCCCGAATTCATCAGTTTCAAAATCAAATCGCGCCCACTCCCGCTTATGAAACCCTTCGAGCGGAAGAATTACGCAATGCGCGCGAAAATCGAGACGATCGCCAGGAGTGTTCCACGCGGTGACGTGCAATGGATCAGCGAGCGGTTGAATCAGCTCAGCGACCAGCAAATTCACGACGCGTTCCGCGCGGCCGGCTTTTCCGACCACGCAGTCGATGAATACGCCAAAACGCTGGAAGCGCGAATCGCCCAGTTGAATGCCGAAGCGGGTAAGCCTGTGGTGCGAGCTTCGACGAGTGCTCCGCACGAATAATTACCCGGCAGTATTTACGTCCCCAATCTTCACTGGCAGATCGAACGAACGCTACGGGCGCTTTCCACGAGTTCACAGCAAGCGAAGAGCAGACCTATCGAGGATTAACTCGCGCCAAAACGCGGCGCGCGGTCAGGTGCGATGTGCGTGGGCCGGCTTCACTTCCGGCGCCCCGGCTTGCAAACCGTAAAGCTCGGCGTAAGCGCCGTTCTTGCCGATCAATTCCTCGTGCGTGCCCTGCTCGGCGATTCCGTAATCCTTGATTACAAAGATCACGTCGGAATGCTGAATGGTCGCCAGGTGGTGCGCGATCACGATGGTGGTTTTTCCCTCCATCAATCGGCTCAAAGCCTCGACCACGAGCTGTTCGGATGAGGCGTCAAGCGCGGAGGTGGGCTCATCGAGCAGCAAGATCGGTGAATCCCGGAGAACGGCGCGCGCAATCGCGATGCGCTGGCGCTGGCCGCCGGAGAGCGTGACGCCGCGCTCGCCTACCATCGTGTCGAAGCCCTCGGGAAGACGGTCGATGAACTCGGTGGCGTTGGCGAGTTCCGCGGCGCGAATGATTTCTGCGCGGCTCGCTTCGGGCTTGCCGTAGGCGATGTTTTGCCAGAGAGGC
>DASTCZ010000073.1:0-10119 GCA_035710585.1 Candidatus Acidiferrales bacterium
GTCAGCGTTGCGTGAGACGCGGCCAAGGGGCGGAAGTCGTAGAAGAGCGGTTCGATCACAAGCGGTTCGACGAACACTCCGGCGATCGTCAGCGGCAGCAGAATCAGCCACAGCTGAAACCACCAACGATTGGGCGAGCGGCGAATCAGCGCCCAGGCGACGATCGCGATCAATGCGCCGACAAAAACGGTGATGCATTCCGACTTAGCGCGATCGAGGAACCACGAGGGCCAGCCCTGCACCGAAAGAGAGTAGCGGCGAGCGAGCGAATGACCGTAGGCGTGCAAGGGCAGTTCGAGAATGGCGAGCGCAAGGAGAATTGCCGCTGCAAAAATGCTGGCTTGGATTAAACGGCGCCGCGAAGCAGCTTCCGCGAGACTTCGAAATTTTGCGGCGAGACCGAGGCGCAAAATCAGCCAAAGTGCAGCAAGTTCAATCGCGACCTCGCCGAAATACAAACGCTCTTCGAGACGCGCGAGCTCGACCGACTGGCGCAGTTTATCCGGCGGAAGCGAATAGTGAGTGATGACGCTGGGAGGCTCAGCAGCGGTTGGAAGCTGAGGCGGCGGCGATTGTCGCGCGGCCGCGATTCCCGGCGAAAACAGGAGCAGGAACCCCAAAACATGAATTGGGGAGCGGAGTTTTCCGAGCCAACCGGCGCGCGGCATGATGTGCAGCCAAGAATAACATCGCGCCGGGGCTATGCACGCTTCGCGGCGATTCGCTCCAATTTCCGAATCCACGACAGCTCCGCGCGAAGGTGGGCAGCAGACAGCCGCTCCGCCCACGCGTCGCTCGAACGCATCAAGCGCTTCGGGCGTCGAGCCGCAGACGGACGTTCGCGTTGGAGTTCGGCTTCCAGGAAAATCCGCCTCGCTTTCAGTTGTTGCACGAAAGTCTCGCGATCTAGTTCCGCGCAGAGCCGGAGCCAGGCGATGAAGCGGGAGTGATACGGCTCGGTGGTCCAATATTTTCGCCGGAGCGTCTTGGCCAGGGCCGCACGGCTTTTTGGCGTGGCCTCAAAGACGCGCCGCCGCCGGCCCGTCGGCGGGTGCGCGACTTCGACCGCACGAATCAATTCCATTCGCGCGAGTTTGTTCAGCGACCAATACACCTGCGGACGAGACGCCCCGGCCCACGCGCTGATCCCCATCCGGCCGAGTACAACGCTGGCTTCGTGGCCGTGCATCGGACGCTCCGCCAGGAGACGCAGCAATACGATGTCGGCCGGCGTGAGGTCACCCTTCTTAACCGCGGGCATGGCGGTGCCTCAGAAATGAAAGCCGAGCTCCGCCGTGGCAGTTCTCGGTGTGACGTAGTGAGTGCCGCTAAATGTGGAAAGGAAATTGTAGAGCGCCGTCTTGTTCGTCAGATTGATAACGGTCAGGCGCAGGCTCCACTTGAACCGATCGCCGTGAAACAGGTCGTCGTCGCCAATGCTCGCGTCGAAAAGGTGCCGCGGTGCGATGCGCGGAGGATTGTGATCGTCGTCCTCGGTGCCTGCGACGGGGACGGAGATGAGCGTCGATCCGTACTGTGACGCCGGGCAGAGGCCATTCGCGCTGATCGGAGTGGTTGGAGTCGCGTGAACACTGCCACAGAAAAGGCCGGCTTCGAACTGCTGGTCGGGGCTCAGGCCGGAAACGTCCACGATGGAATCTGTGCCATTTGGACCGTTGTTGCAGTTTCCTCCGGCACACGGAATTGGGCCCGCGACGAGTCCGCTGTCATAACGCCAATTGAATCCGATCCATGGTCCACGCTTTCCGATCTGGTATTGCAAGTGCGTGGTTTGTTCGAAATTCTCGTCGTGATCGATGCGGAAGACGCCGCCAGCTGCTCCTGGCGTTGCACCGATGCCTGTGACCTGGGGAGCGAAGAATCTCGCGGCGACGTGAGACGCAACGAAATACGCCGTGAAGCCGTGATAATTCGGAACTGTGGCGCGCAGGGTATACCCGGGAATCTTGGAGCGCTGCCATTCGATGGGAAACGTCAGCGGAGTGGACCCGAAGACGCTGAAGTCGTATGCGTTGTGGGTGTACTTCCAGATGTATTCTGCGTCGAGGACCAAATAACGGCCGAACGCCTGTTCGAAGCCGGCGTGATACTCGTTGCGCAACCCGGGCGAAAGCGGCGAGGTAAGGCAGGGCTGGCCAATCGTGACGGACATGATCGCGTTGATGGCGGCGTCATTGCAGCCCAGGCTCGAGAGTACAAGGTTTTCGTTGAAGGGCGTCTCAAACGTATGCGCGTAGGACAAACGCAACACGGTGTTGGTCCTCTTGATGTTGTATGCCAATCCGACTCGTGGTTCGGCCTGCCTGGCGGTGGAGAGCCCGTTGTAGAAATCGCCGCGGACGCCAATGTTCACGGTCCAATTCCGCCAGCTAATGGCGTCCTGTACATAGAGGGCAAGCTCTTTTATGTCCGAATGACCGAGGAAATTGTCGAGGCCGCTGCGAGCGAAGCCCGCCGCACAGCCATCGGATGCGGGCAGCGGAGCCGTGCGGGTGAGATCGAAGCAGCCAAGCAGCGGCGTGAAATTCGGATCGGCTGAACCTCCGGGGTTTCCGACGCCGCCGCACTGCGCGGGATTGGTGATTAGCGGATTGGTGTTTATGCTGCCATCCGCATTGTCGCAGACCGGATTCAGAGTGGGATCGACGATGCCGAACGAATCCTTCTCGTTCAGCAACGTGTGTTCATAGGTGACTCCCGCTTTGAAGTTGTGATGTCCCTTGACGTACGAAATGTCCGAGCGGACGCCGAGGTTGGTCAGGCGGCGGCTTTGCCCAACGGTTTCGCTCTGCAAGTCCGGCAGCAGGTCGGCGAACGGGTTGTTACTGGGGAAATAATTGTATTGATCCTTGCGCGCGAAGAGTCCGACGGTGAACAGCGCGTTGGAGCCAATGAGATGCGTGAAGGTTGGTGCGATATTGAAGGTCTTGATCTGTGAACGTTGGTCCGCTGGTCCGACGGGCAAGCCGTTTGGCCCGAGGCCTCCGTTGTCCACGACCAGACCGGACCACGCGCTCGCGGTTTGGGCGTCAAACGAGTTCGGAGTCTGGAACCAGGAGCGAATGTAACCAAGATTGAGCTGCAGGGAGTTGTTGGCAGAGAGCTTGAAGTCCGCGCGGTCAAAGAAATTCTGCTGGTTGCCCTTGTCGTGCATCACACTGAATTCCGGCGGGTCGAGAAAGCGCCCGGAATTCAGGCCGTTGACCGCGACGTAGTTGCCCCACTTGTTTCCACCCGCGGCGAGGTCGAAGCCGAGATTTGCGGTGCCGAAATTTCCGTACGAGGTGTAGACGCTGCCGGTCGGCTTGGTTTGGCCAAGACCGGACCGTGTCGTGACCTTGATGACGAGGCTGGTCTTGTCTCCGAATTCGGCGGGCGGCGCGCCTTCAATTACTTCAAGGGACTGGACGGAATCGAGCGGAATCTGGTTGGAGAAAACCTTGCTCTGCTGGTCGGTGATCGGCTGGCCGTCCACCGAGAACGAATTTTGCGCGTGATCGCCGAGTCCGTGAAAATTTCCATTAGAGTCTGCGAATACTCCCGGCGTGGACAGCGTGATTAACGACGTGATGGAAGAGGATTGGCTTTCGAGCGGCAATTTGCCGAAGAGGTTGACGTCCACGTCGGTGTGAGCCGTGGGGGTGGTCTCGACGAGGTCTTGAGCCTCCGCGGAAACCGTGACGGTCGTGTTTGCCGAGCCCACTTTCAACGTGAGTTCGAGCGAGACGGGTACCGCGGAGCGAACGTCTACGTCCTGCGTTAGCGCTGCAAACCCCGCGGCATTGGCAACCAAGTGGTAGCCGTTGAACGGAACGTTTGAGAAGGCGAATTGGCCCTGATCGTTGGTTTTTGCTTCGCGGTGGTATCCGCTGACGACGTCGGAGATTTCGACCTGCGCGGAAGGCACCGCCGCGCCGGTGGCATCCTTCACGACGCCTTGAATTGAACCCGAGTTCGCACCCTGCGCATTCACGGCGAATGCAGCTACGGCGAGCACACACAGAACCACTACAAAGCGAATGAAACGGATCCCTTGCATCTTTTTCCTCCCGGAAGGCCCGAAGGCCGGAAGAACTCCAGTTGCTATGGAGAATGCGCCGCGGCGAGAGCACGCGTGGACCCGTGGCGATTCGTTATGCGCGTTGAGCGATCTGGCTGGTTACGCGGAAGCGGGAGGAGCGCGAGGCGGAGAAAGGCGCGTGCTGCAGCAGGAAGCCGCGATCGGCGCCGTTTCGGGAGCCGTCCACGAGGAAAGGACGGGAACGGGCAACTGCAAGGGAGCAATTGCGGTGACGATCGGAAGATGGACGGTGTGGCAGATCTGACAAGGAGCGGAACTAGGAGAATCGTGGTGATGCCAGAGATCCGCCCCGGAATTGGCCAGAAGCATGGCCACGGCGAGCGAGCAAAAGAGAATCGCCCGTATGCGAGAAGCTCGATTGGAGAAGCGAATCATGTGCATGTGTGCGCCGGAGACCGACGAGAACAAGCTCTCGACACCACGACAAAACGAAATGTTACGCACCGATCTTGCGTTCCGTCAAACCGTCTAAGTTAGACGTTGGTTGACGGATGGGACGCACCCAAACGCGGGCCGGCCGCGAGAGTCCGGCGTCACACCTGCAAAACGTCGCCCTCGCTCGCGACCACTTGATAGAGCACCGGGTTCACGAAGAAACCAAGGAAGAGGCGCGAGAGCAAACCCGCCACCACCACAATCGCGAAGGGCTTTTGCGTATCGCTGCCGACGCCTGTGGAAAGGGCGGCGGGCAAGAGGCCGAGGCACGCGACCAGAGCCGTCATCATGATGGGGCGGAGGCGAAGCAGCGACGCTTCGCGAGTGGCCTGGCGAATTTCCATGCCCTCGAGCCGGAGCTTGTTGATGTAGCTGACGAGGATGACCGCGGTTTCGACCGAAACTCCGAGCAGCGCAAGAAGGCCGAGGCCGCTCGAGACGCTGAGCGGCGTGTGCGTGAGCTTGAGGCCGATGAGCGCGCCGACGGGCTCGGTCATGACCACGCCCAAGGCAATGGTGACCGGGAATTTGAAGTTTCCGTAGAGCGCGAACAGAATCATGAAGATCAGCAGCACGGCGAGCGGCCCGATGATGATGAGTTGCGCTTTGGCTTCGAGGAATTCGCTGTACTCGCCGCCCCAATCGAGACGGTAGCCTTCCGGCAAACTCACCTGCTTTGCGACTGCGGCTTGGCCGGCTCGGACGATTCCTTCGAGATTGCGTCCTTCGATGGAAAATTGAATGCCGATGTAACGCGAATTATTTTCACGATAGATGAAAGAAGCTCCGTTGCTTTCCTTAATGGTGGCCAGCTGCGAGAGCGGCACCTGCTGGCCGGAAGGAGTCGGGACCAGGAGGTTTGAGATTTCGCCGGCGCTTTCCCGATATTGCGGCTGCATGCGGACGACGAGATCAAAGAGCTTTTCCCCCTGGATGACCTGCGTAGCTGCCTGTCCGCCGACCGCGGCCTGCACGACATTTTCGACATCGGAAACATTGATGCCATAGCGCGCGATTTTTTCGCGATCGGAATCGACGATCAGGCTGGGCTGGCCGAGTTCGCGAACGACGGTCAGTTCGGTGAATCCCGGCGTTTTTTCCAGGACATTGCGGATTTCAACCGCTTTTTGCTCGAGGACATTCAGATCGGAGCCGAAAATTTTCACGGCGAGCGCGCTTTTCAAACCCGTGAGCGCTTCGTCCACTGCGTCTTCAGCCGGCTGCGTGTAATTGAAGATCACGCCGGGAAAACTCTCCAGCTTCTTGTCGATGTCGGCGATTAGCTGTTCTTTCGTGTGGATGGAACCGTTTTTCCACGCCGAGTCGTTGTATGGCTTCAAGCCCATATAGAACTCGTCGTTGAAAAAGCCGGTGGGATCGGTGCCATCGTCGGGACGGCCGAGCTCGTTCGCGACGATCGTGGCTTGGGGATAAGACATCAAGATGTCGCGGACCTTCGGCGAAAACTTGGCCGCTTCTTCAAAAGAAATCGTGTAGGGCATCGTGGCGCGAACCCAGAGAGCGCCTTCATCGAGGTGCGGCATGAATTCGCCGCCGATGAAGGGGACGAGGAGAAGCGTCGAGCCGAAAACGGCCGTGGCCGCCAGCATCGTCAACAACGGGTGAGCGAGGCAGAAATCAAGCGCGGTGGCGTAGCGATCGCGAATCCAGTCGAAAATGCGATTGCGCCTTTCGCGCACGCCCTTCTTGAACCAATACGAAGCGAGAACGGGAACGAAAGTGAGCGTGAAAACGAGCGCGCCGAGAAGCGCGAAGCCCATGGTGTCCGCCATCGGGTGAAAGAGTTTTCCGGCGGGACCGCCCAGTGCGTAAATAGGCAGATAACCGGCGATGATCACGGCAACGGAATAAAAAATGGGGCGATCCACGTCGCGAGCCGCGGCGAGGATGACGTCGTGAAGGTGGTAAGGCTGTCCGTGGCGCTCGTTCAGTTCGCGATAGATGTTTTCCACCATCACGACGGTGCCGTCGATGATGATGCCGAAATCGATCGCGCCTATGGAGAGCAGGTTCGCAGCTTCGCCGGTTGCGTGCAGAAAGATGAACGCGAATAGAAGAGCGAGCGGAATGGTCAGGGCAGTGATTACCGCGGCGCGAACGCTGACGAGAAAAAACATCAGCACGAGAAGTACGAGAATCATTCCGCGAAGTAGATTTCCCTCGACGGTATCCGTGGTGACCTGCACGAGATCGCTGCGATCGTAGAAAGGCTGAATGCGCACGTCGGGCGGCAGAATATTTTTATTGAGCTCTTCGGTTTTCGCTTCGACACCTTTGAGAACATTCTGCGTTTGCTCGCCCCGGCGCATGAGGATCACGCCTTCGACGGCGTCGTCGTTTTTCATGAACCCGAAAATGCCGAGCCTCGGCGCATGGCCGATTTCGACGTTGGCGATATCTTTGACGTGGACGGGGACGCCATTCTGGCTGCCGACAACGACGTCGCCGATGTCGTCGGTATTTCGAAGCAGCCCGAGTCCGCGGACGTAGAAAAATTGGCCGCCCTGCGAGTAAAAGCCGCCGCCGGTGTTGGAGTTGTTCGCGGCGAGGGCGTTCAGCACTTGCACGACGGGTATGTGGAAGTTGTAGAGGCGGCCGGGGTCGAGCGTGACCTGGTACTGCATCGTCGGCCCGCCGAAACCGGAGTCGTCTGCCACGCCAGGAACGCTGCGGTAGGCGCGCTCGACGATCCAGTCTTCAATCGTGTGCAATTCCTGCGGCGAGCGGTCATTGCTCTGGATGACGTAGCGATAGACCAGGCCGCTGGGGCTGAAAAGCGGCGCCATGCTTGGCGCGACGCCCTGCGGCAGCTGCGCATCGCCGATACGTTCGAAGACTACTTGGCGCGCGAAATAGGGATCGGTGCCTTCGGAAAAAGTGAGGATCACGTCGGAAAGCCCATAGAGCGAAATCGAGCGCATCACGACGAGGTTCGGCGTGCCGTTCATGGCGAGCTCAAGAGGCAAGGTCGTGAGCCGCTCGACTTCCTCGGAAGCGTGGCCCGGCCACTGCGTGATCAGCTCGACCATCGGCGGGGAAAGATCGGGATATGCGTCCACGGGCATGCGTTGGAAGGAAACGATGCCCGCGACAATGATCAGCAGCGTGACCATCAGCACCAGGAAGCGCTGGCGCAGTGCGAATTGAACGATTCGATGAATCATCAGCGGCTCCGGGCTAGTGCTGCAGAGAATTTCTGAATTGGAGGAAGAGGCTGCCGTCGCCGACGACACGCTCGCCTTCCTTCAGGCCATCGGTGATCCGCGTCTTTCCGCCTTCGGATTCCCCGATTTGCACGAGGCGTCGAGCGAATTGGTTCGAACCGGCCTGCACGTAAACGAACGGCATGTTTTCGGTGTCGCGGAGAACCGCCGAATCCGGAACGATCAGAGCGTTTTTCACCGCTCCCGCTTTGACCGTCGCAGTCACGTACATGTTGTTCTTCAATTTTTCGCCGGGGTTTTCGGTGACGATGCGCGCTTGGAGCGTTCGCGTGTTCGGATCGACGGTGGCTGCGATATAAGAAATTCGTCCGTGGAATTTATCCGGGTAGGCATCCGTGGTGATTTCTACGGAATCTCCGGAGCGCACCGCGGCAAGGTCATTTTGGTAGACATTGACGAGCACCCAGACCGTGCTGAGGTCGGAAATCGTGAAGCACTGGGTTGTGGCGGCCTGCAAAAGCTGCCCGGGGCCGACGAGCCGGTCCGTGATTTCGCCGCCGACAGGTGCGATCACCGGAATTTGCGCCGAGGGAGGTCCCTTCAGCAACGCATCGGGATCCTTCACACCCAGCGCGCGAAGGGCGTCCTCGCTCGATTGCATGTCGGCTTGCGCCTGCGTGCGCACAGACTCGGCTGCCTGAAGATCGGCTTCGGCAATGGCGTGGTGCTGATAGAGATCCTGCGAGCGCTTAAAGGATTTGTCGGCCAGCTCGTAAGCGTCGCGCGCTTTCGCGTAGCTGGCGCGGAGCAGCGCGTAGTCGGGACTGTTCACCTTTAGCAGCGTCTGGCCTTGGCTGACGTGTTCTCCGGGCGCGACAAGTATTTCCGCGACCGGGCCGCCGATGGGCGAGAAAACAGGCGTGGTCTTGAATGCGTTGTAGGTGACCGTGCCGGTGAGCCGCAGCTCGCGCTCGATACTTTGTTTCTGTACCGGCACCACCTGTATGTGCGCCATCTGGTCCTGGGGCACCGTGAAAAGATTTGCGGTGTCGGCGGCCGGCTGCTTTGATTCGTAGGAGGTCATCTGCGCCGCGCTGCGATCAGAGTCGGAGCCGCAGCCCGCAAACAGAACTGACCCGGCGACTGCAGCCAACGCGAGTCCCGCGAATTTCTGGTTGATTAACGGATTTTTCATGGCAGGTTCCTTGTGCCTACGGCTTCGCGCAATTGCTCGAGGGCAGTCATGTAGCTCGCGAGCGCCTGGCGGTAGGCGAGTTGATTGGCGCGGTAACTTCTTTCGGCGTCGAGAAAATCGAGCAGGCTAGCCGCGCCGCGCTGGTAGGCGTAGTCCGAGATATCGCGGGATTGTTTGGCCTGATCGACGTAGCCGGAGCGGTAAAGCTGGATGATTTCGTCGTTGGAGCGCAGATTTCCGTACGCATCGACGACGTCGCTCACGACTTGCTCGGAAGCCTCGCTGGCTTGTTCCTGGCTTTGCGAAATGACGTATCCGGTGCGCGCGATCTCGCCTTGATTGCGGTCGAAGATCGGCAACTCCATGTTGAAAAAGAAAGCGCCGGAATTTACATCCGCGACGTGCGTGTAGTTGAACGTCACGCCCAGATCCCGTTTGCCGTTTGCGATGGCCAGCGCATTTTGGCTACGCGCCGCCGTAACGTTTTGCTGAGCGGCGATGAAATCGGGCCGCGAGCGCAGCGCCAAAAGCTTCAAATCGTCAACGCCGGTTTTCACCGGCTGATAATCCAGGTCTCCATCGACGTCGAAGTTCTCGGGGACCGATTCGAATCCGACGAGCTGGCGCAAGGCCGCAAGCGCCTGGATTTTCGCGAGGCGCGCAGTGGAGACGTCGGTTTGAAATTGCAGAAGCTGCAGCTTGATTTTCAGCAGGTCGCCCTCGCTGATGGCGCCGGCCTTGTATTGCGTTTCGCCGAGATCGACAGTTTGCTGGAAGCTCTTGAGATCCTGCTCGGCGAAATCGAGCGTGGAATTGGCAAGCAGCGCGGCGACGAACTGCTGCGCGACGTTGAAGGTCGTGGTGCGCTCATTGTCGTTCACCGTCGAGCGTGTTACCGCGGTCTGGTCTTTTGCGGCCTGCAAGCGATGCTGGCGCTTTTTGCCGCGTTCGAAGGTGTAGCCGAGGCCGATGTCGAACTGTGCGTCGTTCTTGAAATAATCCGCAGTGAAATTGCTCGGGCTAAAGAGCGGGAGGAACTGCGTATCCCAATCGATCGTCGGATTCGGCCGAAGGTTGGCGGTAGTCTCCTGCGCCTGGCTCTGTTGAATGGTGGTGCGCTGAGCGGCGAGGGCATGGTTGTGCTGCAGCGCGAGCTGGATCGCCTGGTCCAGCGTAATCTTCACCGGCGCTGAAGCGGACGG
>DASTCZ010000074.1:0-16579 GCA_035710585.1 Candidatus Acidiferrales bacterium
GCCCGGCCGCGGCCGCCACAACATCTGGGAGCTTGCGGTTCACGCAGCATACTGGAAATACATCGTCACTCGTCGCATCACCGGCGCATCGGGTCCTGCATTTCCCCATGCAGGCCGCAATTGGTTCGAGCGGCCGGCGAAGTCCGATGGCTCGGCGGCGGCGCAGCTCGAACGCGCTTGGCGCAGCGATCTCGAGCTTCTCGCCGAAACGCACGCGGAGCTTCGCGCCGTCGTTTCCAGGCTCGCTGCGTTAGCCCTCGATCGGCCTGCCCGCGGCCACCAGCAAACTCCGAGCTTCATGATCGAAGGCATCGCCATGCACGATGTCTATCACGCCGGCCAGATTCAGCTCCTGCGCAAGCTCACCGCACACTAATTCTTTTGGAGGATTGCACAACCAGCGTCAACCTTCCGCTCTTCGGTCTGTCGCTTCGAGCCGCATGATGGTCGAGAGCATCGTCGCGCACAGCGTTTCTTTCCCGTCGCGAACCGCAAACACATCGGCCCTGCACACACTAAGCGTGCGCCCCGCGCGAATCACCGCACCGCGCGCCACGAGCGCTTCGCCCACCGCGGGAGCCATCATGTTCAGCTTGTATTCCACCGCCAGCACGCTCGACCCCGCCGGCATTAGCGTAAACGCAGCGTAGCCCGCGGAGCTGTCCGCGATCGCGCCCGTCACGCCGCCGTGAAAATATCCGTGCTGTTGGCTGAGCTCATCGCGAAATGCCACGCGAATCTCGGTTGCTCCCTCGCGCACGGAAACTAGCTCCGCGCCCAAATGGCGCATCAGACCCTGCCGCGCAAAACTCGCCCGTACCTTCTCCGCGAATCTCGGGTCGCTCGCAACTAACCTCTCTGGCATCCCTCACCTCTGCAGTAACTTTGTTTTTTCGGTGCGAAACTCTGCCTGAAGTTCGGGTTATTTTGAGGGGCGATGAGGCGGCGCGGAAGCAGTTTCGAGCCAAATGAGTTTTCGGGCGGCCAGACCGCTTCACCGCGCAGTCAAAATGCGCTATCGTTTCTGCGTTCTTCAGCAGAGCGCCATCCGAATTTCGCAACGAGGTGCCTTAGCTCATGCGCGTTTGCCCGCAATGCCGCAACCGGCTCACCGCAGGACAGATCGTCGCGTTTTCCGACAAGATCGAATGCCCTCATTGCGGGGCCACCCTGCGCGTCGCTGACGGCAGCCGCACCATCGGCGCGTTCGTCGCCTTGCTCATCGCGCACGTAGTCTGGCGCGCGTCGTTGGGTTCCGGCGGCATCCTCAACTGGCTGATGCCCGAGGTCTATTCCATCCTGGCGTTCTGCTTCGTTTATACGTTTTACCTGATGTTCGCAGCCAACGTGACCGCCCGGCCTCCGGACCCGGTCGCCGCGGCAGTGTCCGATTCCCACGGCCACACGCCTGCCCATCATTAATCTCGCGCCCTTCCGCTTCAGGGCTCGCCTTTTTCGGGAGTCGGAGGCCCTGCCTGCCGCTAGCCAGGTTCAGCTCCGACGTCAGCGTTCCTACGGTGGTGGGCTTCAGCCCCTGAGGCGAACCTACCGTCACAAATCGCCGCCGAAATCGGCCTGTTTCCGATACTAGACCGATAGTTCTAGGGTCTTTTACCCCTCCCGTACCATTGTCCTTTCGGGCAGCCCCGCCGACACTATCCCCGATGGCTCGTTACCCTGAACTGATTGGGCGCCGCGTGGACGTCGAGTACCGCGCCGGCGACGTGATGCTCCCTGCGACCGGCACCCTGGTCGCCGATTCGGGCAAATCGATCTTTCTGGAAGAAAAACTCGTCCAGCGCGGCCAGGTGAAGAATTTCCGCTGGGAAATCCCTTACCGCTTCATCTCTAGCATTTCGGAAAACTTCGCGCCCGCGCCGGTCGTGCCGTCACCTTCAGAGTCGGCTGCCGAATCCGAGCGCTCCCGCGAATCCGCCGCCGAGCCCGGCCTCCTCAAGCTGCGCCACAACCCCAACGAAGCGTAGTCGATTTGTCACGCAATAATCCGGGCGCGCACCCCTGATTTGTGTTCGCTATCACGTCAAATCCACATGCCCGCGCCCCGCGAGCGTATAATGAGACGAAATTGGATGTGACGATCAAAGTTCCTGAAAAGTTAGCGGCAGACGCTCGATCGCGCGGTGTGTCGGTTGAGGTTTATGTGCAAGAAATCCTGGCCAGGCAGGCGCTTGGGACGAACGGCGAACAACGCCCCCTCCAGTCAGTTCGGGCACCCATCGACCGAATTGTTGAGTTGCGCAAGGGCAACAGGCTTTCAGGCCTTCCAATGAAGAATCTGATCCACGAAGGTCACAAGTATTAATGGCCATTTTCGTTGTGGACGCCTCGGCGGCATTGGCCTGGTGTTTTGAAGACGAAGCCAATAGCTGGACCGATGGGCTTCTGGAGCGTCTGCGGCAGGGTGATGAAATTACTGTCCCCGCCCACTGGCCTGCCGAAATCTTGAATGCCCTCTTGGTTGCGGAACGGAGGCAGCGCATCAAGGCAGGGCAAGCAGTCCAATTTTAGGATTCGCTTTCTCGATTGCCTTCCGCGGTGGAAGCTCCGCTATCGACTTCTCGCGGAAAGGTAGTCTTGGCGCTCGCTGAAAAGCACGGCCTCACCGTTTACGACGCAGCGTACTTGGAGTTGGTCCAGCGTCGCCAGTTGCCATTGGCGACTTTGGACAGCGACGTCCGCAAAGCTGCTCAGATCGAACGTGTCGTACTGCTCTAACGTCACCCGCACAGGCTTTCATATCTGTTCAGGAAAAATCTAGCCAGCCGTTCCCCAAATGTCGCCGAGCGTGAAACCTTCTTGGAATGGATCGCTTGCGTCGCGCACATACTCCGCGTAGCCCGTAATCCACGCGCGTCCTTTGATCGTTGGCACCACTGCGCGATACGGCCCCACTTTCGTCTCGCGAATCAGCCGGCCTGTAAACGTCGTCCCCAAGATCCCTTCGTGCACGAAATTTTCGTTCAGCGCCAGTTTGCCTCGCGCGTGCAGGGTCGCCATTTTCGCGCATGTCCCCGTTCCGCACGGTGAGCGATCAATTGCACCCGTCCACGAACTCGGCTTCGACCAATCGAGCTGGCCCGTGCTCACGACGACCGCGTTTTTCGCGTGCGCGCCGGGTTTCGATGGCGGCCCGGAAAGCTCCGCAATCGTCACGTCGCGAATCTCCGGATTTTCCGGATGCGATACGGGAAGCTGCTCGCGCGTTGCCGCCTTCACCATTTCTCCGATGCGCACGATGTCGCGCCCTTCGTCGGGGGTCAGCCGCAGCCCCAGCGCCGCCGCGTCCGCGATCACGTAAAACATTCCGCCCCACGCCACATCCACGCGCACGGTGCCCAGTCGGGGCACCTCCACAGCTTTATCCAGATGCACCGCAAACGCCGGAACATTCTCAAAAGTGACTCCCAGCACCTTCCCGCCGCGAACTTCCGCTTCGATCCCCACCAGCCCCGCCGGCGTCTCGAGCGTCAGCTTCGTCACCGGCTTGCGCGCCGTCACCATCCCCGTTTCAATTAGCGCCGTCACCACGCAAATCGTGTTCGTGCCGGACATAGGCGGGTATTCCACCTGCTCCATGATCACGAACCCCGCGTCGGCTTCCGGGTGCGTTGGCGGCAGGATCAAATTGCAATTCGCTGCGGGATACCCGCGCGGCTCGCGCAGCATCAGCTTGCGCAGCCAATCTTCATGCTTCGCCAGGTGCTGCATTTTTTCGAACATCGTTGCGCCGGGCACATCACCGATTCCGCCGACAATCACACGCCCCGGCTCGCCGCACGCATGCAGATCCACGGCTCGAATTCTTTCCGATACTTTCATTGGCTTGATTCCAGCAGGCGGGATTATAGATGCGATTCGCAATTAGCGTTCGCTTCGCAGGTGCTTGAATAAGTTGGCTCAGAAAAACAGGGGACCGCTTCGCCGTTCAAGACGGCGCTTAACGCACGTTTCAAGTTCAGACGCCGCGCGCGCCTCAGCTCAGCAGCAGCCGCCTCGCTGCTCCGTGCGCCACAGGATGTGCGTGATCGCCCCGACGAAAATCGCGGATTCGATCCAGTAGAATTGCGAGCTGTGCTTGAATAAAAATGCGCCCGCAATCAGCGCCAAGGCCCAAATCGCCGACCATCCCGCAGCCGCCCCATTCCGGTTCCATGCCAGTTTCATTCCGCTCACCCCGTCATTTTCTACTACGTGTCGACCGCCCCAAAATATCGCCGCGTAATACGCCCCAGAGGCCGCCGCGAAATATCCTCCGCCCCGGCAAATCATCTAAACCCTCATACGGGAGGAGCCACCATGGAACGCCGCCAACTCGGTACCAGCAATCTCAACATCACGCCTATCGGCGTCGGCGCCTGGGCCATGGGCGGCGGCGACTGGGAATTTTCCTGGGGCCCGCAGGACGACCAAGCCTCCATCGACGCGATCCACGAAGCGCTCGACCGCGGCATCAACTGGATCGATACCGCCGCCGTCTACGGCCTGGGCCACAGTGAAGAAGTGGTCGCCCGCGCGCTCGAAGGCCGCCGCGACCGCCCCTGCGTCTTCACGAAATGTTCGCTCGTTTGGTCGCGCGACAGAAATATCACCCGCTCGCTGAAAGCCGATTCCGTCCGCCGCGAATGCGAAGCCAGCCTCCGCCGCCTGAAAATCGACTCGATCGATCTCTACCAGATTCACTGGCCCGATCCGGAATCCGAAATCGAGGAGGGCTGGACCGAGCTTGCGCGCCTCAAGGAAGAAGGAAAAGTCCGAAATATCGGCGTCTCCAATTTCAGCGTCGCGCAGATGAAGCGCATCCAGAGGATCGCGCCCATTACTTCGCTTCAGCCGCAGTATTCCATCCTCAATCGCGCCATCGAATCGGAAATTCTTCCTTTCGCCGCGCAGAATCGCGTCGGCGTGATCGTCTATTCGCCGATGGCCTCAGGCTTACTCACCGGCGCATTCACGCGCGAACGCGTCGCCACGCTCCCCGCCGATGACTGGCGCCGCCGCGGCGCAAATTTCCAGGAGCCCCAACTTTCGCGCAATCTCGCCATCGCGGCGCTGCTCGGCGATATAGGCAAGCGCCATGGCCGCACGCCTGGTGAAGTAGCCATCGCCTGGACGCTCCACAATCCCGCCGTCACCGCCGCAATCGTCGGAGTGCGCAGGCGCGAACAGGTCGGCGGCGTCATCGGCGCGCTCGAATTTCGGCTGACCGGTGCCGAGTTCGCCGAAATCCAAGACGCGCTGGCGCAAAAGTCAGTTCCTGCGGCCACGGCTGCTTCATAAAACCGCGCCTACTTTTTGGAGGGAATCACTTCCATCAGCGCGCGCTTGGTTAGCACGCGCACCATCTCGCGCCTGTATTCCGGCGTGAGCGCCGAAGTTGTCAGCGGCTTCGCCGTTCGCGCGGCGATGTCGCCTGCCGCTCCCGCCACCTCACGCGTGAGCTCGTTCTCGCTCAACAATCTTTCTGCGTCGCGCACTAGCACTGGCGCGGGATTCACCGCGGTCAACGCCACGCGCGCCTCCGCTGCATATCCATTCGCCGGGCGGTACGCCACGGCGATTCCCGCCAACGGGTAATCGATCGATCCGCGCACGCGCAGCTTCCGATACGCGCCGCGCCACCCGGCCGCGCGTGCCGGCAAAAATACCCGCGTCAGCAATTCATCTTTTGCGAGCTTCATTCGCGCTTCGCCTTCGCCCGTGTAAAATCCGTCGAGCGGCACGCGCCGCACGCCATTCGCGTTCGCAATCTCAATCTCCGCTCCCAAACAGAGCAGCGCCGGAGGCGTGTCCGCGGAAAACGCCGCCCAGCATTTCGTTCCGCCCGGTGCCACATGGCACAAATCGCCGTCTTTCTTAATGCAGAATCCGCATGACTTCCGCCACGTCAGCGATTGGTTGTACCAAAGGCATCGCGTGTCGAGGCAAATGTTCCCGCCAATCGTGCCCATGTTTCGCAGCACCGGCGAAGCCACTGTCGCCGCCGCTTCTGCCAGCACCGGATACTCGCGCGCGATCGCGTCGCTATGCTCGATTGCGGTTAGTGATGTGAGTGCGCCGATCTCAACACCGTCGGCCCCACGCCGGATCCCGCGAATCTCCGCGATGCCGCGAATATCGAGCACGAATTTCGGCTCAAACAATCGCTGCCGCAGCGAAGGAATTAAGTCCGTCCCGCCGGCAACGATCTGAATCTCGTCCGCGTGCTTCGCGAGCATCTCGCACGCTTCGGCGATCGTCCGTGGCCGCAGCAACTGGAATTCAGGCAAGCTCAATCGTCGCCTCCGGCCGATGGCCGCTCGCGTGAGTCGCGACTGGAATTCCCACGCGCCGCGCCTTTGTGATGCGCCACCGCCGCGTCGCTCGCATGCCGCGCCGGACCTTTGCCGCGATACCACAGCGCCCCGCCGTGCTCCCGAAAAGCTTGCGGGTTCGTCGGGTCCACGCTCTCCGTCAAATCAATTTTCTTCGCGCCCACTTTTTTCGCGCGCAGCGCCGCCAGCACACGCTCGGGAGTGAACGGTGATTCGCGCAGCCGCACTCCAACCGCGTCGTAAATCGCATTCGCAATCGCCGGAATCGCCGCCGCCAGCGACCCTTCGCTCGCTTCTTTCGCCCCGAACGGGCCCTCCGGATCGACGCTTTCGACGATGATGCATTCGATCTCCGGCGATTCCGTGGCCGAAGGCGACCGGTATTCAAGCATGCCCGGATTCATCAGTAGCCCGTCTTTCCACACCATTTCTTCCTGCAGCGCCTGCCCCAGCCCCATCCACACCGACCCGATCACTTGCCCCTCGACGCTCACCGGATTCAACGCGCGTCCGCAATCATGCGCCGCCCAAATTTTCAGCACCGTCACTTCGCCGGTCTCTTCGTCCACCGCGACTTCCGCCACCTGCGCCGAATACGAATATGCCGGCGAAGGCCCCACTCCCGCGCCCTTGTGCTTTCCCCCGCGCGCTTCCGGCGGAGGCGCGTAGGAGCCCGTGCCCGTCAGCGCGCCGTGAAAATCGATCGCCGCTACCACGGCCTCCTCAAACGACATCTGGTCCTTCACAATTTCTTCTTTGCGCTTCTGCTGCACGGAGCCGCGCAAAATTTGCCCTTCCACGCGTCCACTCGCCGTCGGAGCGCTTTGCTCCATCGCCGCGCTTTTCGCGTTCGCGTCCGGCGCCGTTTCCCCGCGCACGGATTTTCGCCACACGCAATCGCCGCGCATCAGCACATCGCCCGCATCGCATTGCATCCGCCGCGCCGCCGCTTCCACAATTTGTTTCTTCACCGCCTCCGCCGCGCGCAGCGTGGCGTTGCCGTTCATAAACGTCACGCGACTCGAATAAGACCCAATATCGATCGGCGTCAAATCCGTATCCGCGGCGATCACTTTCACGCGCGCGAGCGTGCAGCCCAAAACTTCCGCTACGATCTGCGCCACCATCGTGTCCGAGCCCTGCCCGATGTCCGAAGCGCCGGTGTAGACAACCACGCCGCCATCGCGATCGATTTTAATGTTCACCGTGGAATGCGGCATGTCCGAACGGATGATTGAGTTCGCCGCGCCGCTCACGTAATGGCTGCACGCGATTCCCAACCCGCGCCCGCGCGGCAATTTTCCTTTTCGCTCGCGCCATTTCGATCGCGTCACAGTCTGCGAGATGCATTCCGGCAGCCCGTAGCTCTGCACGCGCAGCCCGTTTACGGTGATCGTCGGCGCCTTGAGCAAATTGCGTTCGCGAATCGCGGCCGGATCCATCCCGATTTTCGCGGCCAGCTCATCGAGCTGCGATTCAAACGCGAACCGTACGTTCACCGTGCCGTGCCCGCGCATTGCTCCGCAGGCGGGCTTGTTCGTCAGCACGCGGTAGCCGTCGTAGCGAATATTCGGAATGTCATAGAGCGCGCCCAACAGCGCGCCCGAATATAAAATTGTTACCACCCCGTACGAGCAATACGCGCCACCATCCTGCACCACGCGCGCCGCCACGCTTGTAATGCGGCCATCCCGCTTTACACCCGTTTTCAGATCGACGACCGTGCGCGGCCGCCCGCGGTGCGCCCAGAACACTTCCTCGCGCGTGTAGGTGATTTTCACCGGCGCCTTCGCCTTGCGCGCCGCCACCGCCGCGATAATTTCCAGCGGAATCACTTCGCTTTTTCCGCCGAAGCCGCCGCCCACCAGCGGCTTGATCACGCGAATCTGCGACATCGGCATGTCCAGCACGATGCTCAGTTTGTGCTGCAGGTAATAGGGCACCTGCGTGGAAGACCACACCACCAGCCGCCCCGGATTTCCCGTCTGCGGATCGATTTCAAACGACGCGAGCGTCGAATGCGGCTCCATCGCCGCGTGCGTCACTTCGTTGGCGATGTAGCGGCCCTCGGTGATTTCGTCCGCTTCCGCGAATCCGGCGTCGGGTTCGCCAAAGACGTGGTGATAATCCTTTTCGATGTTGTGCGGTTTTTCGTCGTGGATCAGGTCCGCCTCAGCCTTCATCGATTCTTCGGGATCGAAATAGGCGGGCAGCGGCTCGTACTCGACGTCAATCAGCTCCATCGCCTTTTCGGCGATGCCTTCCGTTTCCGCCACAACGCATGCGACGTTGTCCCCGACGTAACGCACTTTTCCGACGGCCAGCGCCGTTTCGTCGTGCCCCACCGGCAGAATTCCGTATTTGTTCGGAGCGTCCTCGCCGATGACTACTGCGACGACTCCCGGCAGCGCCAGCGCGCGGCTCGCGTCGAGTTTCTTAATCCGCGCGTGCGGATAAGGCGAATGCAGGATTTTCCCGATCAGCATCCCCGGCAAAGTCAGATCGTCGGTGTATTTCCCCGCGCCGGTCGTCTTCCCGGCCGCGTCCACCATCGCGATCGGCTTCCCGATAATCGAAAAATTGTCGATCATGCGTCGGTTCTTTCCGCTGTGTGCGCGATGCCTTTCTTTTCCGCCTCAATTGCCGCCTTCACCGCCTGATACATCTGCGTGTATCCCGTGCAGCGGCACAAGTTTCCGCTCAGCGCGTGCCGGATTTCTTCCTCGGTCGGATTCGGGTTCTGCTCCAGCAGCCAGTGCACCGTCACCATAAATCCCGGCGTGCAGAATCCGCACTGCGCCCCGCCCCAATCTCCGTACGCTTTTTGGATCGCTGCCAGGCTTCCGTGCTCCGCGATTCCTTCCACCGTCGTGATCTTCTGTCCCTCGCAACTCGCCGCCAGCAGCGCGCACGAAAGCATCGGCGTTCCATCTAGCAGCACCGTGCATGCGCCGCACGAAGAATCGTCGCAAGCGCGCTTCGATCCGGTCAGCCCCAAATCCACCCGCAGCGCGTCGAGCAGCAGCGCATTCGGCTCGCACGCAAATTCGTGCTCGCGTCCGTTCACGTTGAGGGTTAAGAGGACTTTCTTCATTTCAGCAGATTCGAACGGAAGCTTCTGACCGTGCGGGCAAAAGCGTTTTCGGGGGTCGGAGCTTTCGCGTTTCTTGCGTCCCGACGTTTTCTGTCGGGAAGCTCCGACATTCCTCGCCGGGCCGTCAGGGGTTTTAACCCCTGAGGAAGAGAACTCTCTACCTCAATTCTCCTTGCACCCGCGTTCGGAATTCGTTCCACGTCATTTCGCCTTGAACTTCGCCGGCCGCT
The DNA here is from genome assembly GCA_035710585.1 of Candidatus Acidiferrales bacterium. Lineage (GTDB taxonomy): Bacteria > Acidobacteriota > Terriglobia > Acidiferrales > UBA7541 > DASTCZ01. Next base: position 9,657 of record DASTCZ010000074.1, read on the forward strand.
TCTCCAAGTATGCGGCTAATCCTTCCTTTGCGTCTTCGCGTTCGAATAACAGTTGCTGGTTTTCGCGCTCCAAGGCCAACCCCGCCTCGATGGGAATTTCCCATCCCGTTTGCACGGCGCGCTTGATGCGCCCCACCGCGCCCGCTGCCTTATTCGGCGGACAGAATTGCTTCGCGTACTTCGTCGCGTAATCCATGAAATTTTCGCCCGGCAAAATCTCGTTGATGATTCCCAGCTCCAGCGCTTTCTCAAACGGAAAAGTTTCGCCCTTGGCCATCAGCTCGATCGCTTTCGATTTTCCCACCAGCCGCGAAAGCCTCTGCGTGCCTCCCGTGCCCGGCAGCACGCCCAGATTTACCTCCGGCAAGCCGATCTTTCCGCCATTTTTCCGCGCGATGCGGATGTCTGCCGCCAGCGCAATTTCCAGCCCGCCGCCGACGGTGTGCCCATTCAGCGCCGCGATCACCAGCTTCGGCGTGTGCTCCAATCGCAACAAAGTCTCGTTCGCGTGCAGGCAAAAATAATATTTGAACGCCGGGTCCACTTTCGCCAGCATTCCGATGTTCGCACCCGCCGAGAAAAACTTGTCCCCGGCTCCCGTCAGCACGATTACGTGAACACTCTCGTCCATGCGCGCTGTCAGAATCGCGTCGTCCAGCTGCCGGTTCATCTCGTAGCTATAGGCATTCGCCGGCGGATCATCCAGCGTGATCACCGCTACGCCCTCCGTCGCGCGATATTGCACCAGCGCTTTCGCCGTGTCCGCCGTTGTCGTGGTCATTCGATCCTCATCGCTGGTCGCATCATCTTCATCATGCAGGTTTCGTCTCCGCTTGCACCGGCGCCGTCGCGCCCGCATTGCTCAGCAGTTGCACGATCTTGTGGTTCAGCCGCGCCTTGATCGCGTACCGTTCCGCGGCGCGGCTCACGTACCGCACCGTGACTTCGAGCCCCGGATTCGCCGGCTTCACGCTCACGTCCGGCGTCGATTCGAAAGCCGCCATCGGCGCACCGTGTTCTTTCACTTTCCACTCTTCTGTCGCCGCGCGAGAAACTTCCGCGGTTTCCTCCGCCACCACCGTCTGAATCTCGCGCACGATCGCCATGGAACCCTGTCCTACCAGCCACGCGCCCGCCGCCGGCAGCACGATCGTCAGTTCATCCCACAAAAATTGGCCCGAGGTCGAATAATTGAAGTAGTGGCCTTCGATCGCGTATCCATTCACGAACGAAACTCTTCGCCCGGTCAAATGTCCGGCCTCAGTCCAGTTTCCCGATTCCAGCAGCACGGTTCGAATCAGCCCGATATCCACCACTTGCCCGGCCACGCCGTTGATTTCCACCCAATCGCCCACGCGAATTCCGTTTTTCCCCATCAGCACGAACCAGCCGAGGAATCCGACGATGAAATCCTTCAGCGCCACCGTCAATCCCGCCGTGGCCAGTGCGATCACCGTCGCAAACTGATTCGGCGGCCCAAAAATAACCAGCAGAATCAGCAGCACCGCGGCGAAATCCAGTACCACCTCCGCCATCGTGCGCATCGTGCGCAGCCGCCGACGCTCCGGATACTTCGAAAATAGCTTCGCCACCCAAATCCGGATCAGCACTTCGATCAGGACGATGACGATGATCAGCCCGAAGCCTTCGATCACGCTCCTCAGGCCGCTCCGTTGGTGATTTGCCGCCAGCGTCGCCCATCGCCCGTAAACTTCACCCAAACTTTTTTCCGCTTCGATGCGCTGGTCGTACTCCGTCAGAATTTTTTTCTCTTCCGCGAGCTGCCTTAGCGCCGCCGCCGCGGATGCGTCTCCGCTTTCTCCCGCCTCCATCGGCGCGCTCTCCGAATTCGCTCCCGCGCCGCCATTCTCATACTGCGCTCGCGCCTGCTGTATCGCGGCGAGCGCCACTTGCGCTTCGGATTGAGCTTGCACGAGTTGCTTCCGCTTCCCGCGCCATTTGCTCCACTCCGACCATCTCCGCGTCATGCTCGCCGTCCACGCAAGCGGCGTGCTCGGCGGAATCGAAGACGGGTTGCGCGCCTCCGTCGTGTGCTCGGATGCGTTGTGCTCGTTCACCAATCGCTGGATTTGCCCGCGCACATCGCCGCCGCTGTCTTCCAGCGCCTGCTGCGCGTCGCCCAAATCGTCCTGATCGATTTCCAGCTGCGCCTTTGCGAGATCGAGTTGCTGATCGAGATCGGCCTTGCGCGCCGCCGTCGCGCTGGCTTCTTGCCGGGTCAGGGAATTGATCTGGTTCTGCGTCGCCTGGACTTGCGCTGTCGCTTCGGCGACCTTCTTCTGCGCCGCGCGTACTTTGGGATCGTGCGACGCAGGCGCGGCCGCCGCGATCCGCAACCCTTGGTCAAATGCCAGATCCACTTCGCGGTCCGCCAGCTTCAGCGACTGCGCCGAAAGCGATGCTTCTCCGCGGGTCTCCGCCATCTGCGCCAGCGCTTGCGCCGTCGTGAGCGGCGTTTCGTCGATCAGCGCCGCCGTCGAGCGCCGCTGTGCGAATGAACTGCGGCTCTGCGAGTTCCACCAATCGCTGGTGAACACCAGTCCCGCACCGACAGCCGCCAGCAGCGCGACTGCGGCACCGAGCAGCAAGCGATTGATCGTGCGTCCCTCGGTCATCTCTAATTGGAATTGTAATACGTGCGCGCGAGTTGCGCGGGCAGTTAGTGGAATTGAATGCTGAGCACCGGATGAAGCTCGATTCCGTTTACCGCGACTCCCGTTTGACGGTGCAGATAATCGAAGAATCCCACTCCGGTCACATCAACCGTCGCGCTCATTCTCCGGAATTCTTCGTGTGGCTCGCCGAATCGCCCGTCGAATATCGCCCGCGCCGCTTCGAAATCCGGCAGCCGCGGCGAAGCGCACGCGCTCGCGCAGTCCTTCGAGGGAATCTCCACGATCATCGTCTCGTCCGGGTGGTCGAGATCGGCGATCACGATGTGAATGTCGTGGTCCTTTTCCAGCTTGTAGCCAACGAGCTGCGCATGCACCGAATAGGTCTGCGTTTCGATTGGCGCGATGCGAGAATCTTGCGGCAGATGAGAAGGCGCGGGCTGCGACACAAGCCATGCAACGGTTGCCGTCTGCGGCACGAAGTTGATCTTGCTCGCATCCTGATCCATCAGCGTTTTCACCAGCCAGCGCTCCTCGCCGCACGGCATCCCGCAGGTCGTGATTTGCGAATTCGCCGGCGCCTTCTTCGCCGTGCGCGACCAGTAAAAGATCAGGATGATCACCACAGCGATGATCACGATCGCCCGGATCGTTTGTAGCTGCTGCCCTTGTTTGCTCACTTCGACGAGGCTCCTGCTCTCTCTCCGCTCATCTAACTTACAAGAGTCATGCGACCGCTCTCCACCATTTCGATGGAGTTTCTAGGCCTTTCGGCTGCGCTAGAGCACATCCGTTTACGTGCGCTGCTGCTGGCAGAATCGCCGAAAATGAATCTCCAGTTCTGGAAGGACTTCTACGGACTGCATCGCTGGATGATTTACGGCGCGGAAATCGCGCTGCTCCTCGCGATTGTTTGGGCTGTGCGCTATTTCGTCGCGCGCCGCTTGCGCGCCTGGGCGGATCGCCACGACTCGCATCATCACAGCCAGGTCGTCGGAGTCGCCATTCGCGCACTGACTCCGATGCTGTCGATCGGCGTGATTGCTGTCGCGCTGAACCTTCTGGAATTGCCGCCGCGCTTTCTCGCCGTCGCCGATCGCCTGCTCTACATCGCGACGATTGTCGTCGTTATCTTCTTCGCCTCCAAAGTCCTTCAAGTCCTGATCAATCGTTGGATGAATATCACTGGAACGGGCCACGCGCAGCGCAATTCCGTAGAATTTTTCACTCGCATCATTTTCGGAATCGTCGCCACGCTCTTCGTTCTCGATAACCTCGACGTCCAGCTCAAAGCCATCTGGACCACGCTCGGCGTTGGCGGCGTTGCCGTTGCGCTGGCGCTGCAGGATACGCTCACGAATTTCTTCGCCGGCGTGTATCTGCGTCTCGACAATTCCGTCGAGCCCGGCGACTACATCCAGATCGAAGGCAGCCAGGAAGGCTTCGTTGGCGAACTCGGCTGGCGCTCGGCGCGCATGCGTACGCTCGATAATCATCTCGTCGTCGTTCCGAATACGAAGCTCGCCACCACTCCTTTCATCAATTTCTCCGTGACGAGTGCCGAGGAACTAACGATTCTGGCGTTCAAGATTTCGAGCAAGGCGAATCCGGAAAATGTGAAGGCTCTCCTCGTCGAAGAAGCCACTCGCGCCGCGAAACAGATTCCTGAGATTTCTCTCGATCCCGCTCCCACCGCGCGCCACGTGCCCAAACTCGGACAAGCGATGCAGGACTACACTCTCACCGTTCACGTGAAAAGCACCCGCGACCGCTACAACGTTCATTTCGCTCTGCGCGCTCGCGTTCTCGATCGGCTCGCGAAAGAAGGCATCGAAGTCGAAGGCTCCTCCGCGCCTCCGGCCAACGGCGCGAAACCGCAACCGTCGCCATCCGCTCCAAACGAAACGAAAGAAAAAGCCGCCGCTGCAAAACCCGCTCGCGCCGCCGCGAAACCCGCTGGGGAAACGGTCGCGCCGGACGCGAATTCTCCGCGCATCGAAGACACGGAACGCGTGATTCCGGTTCCTTCGAAGACCAAAGCCGCGGCCGGGAGCAAGGAATAATCACGTTCGCGCCGCCGATCTCGACGCTCGCTTTTGCGCGCGGAATCGAATGGAACCCGGCTTCGAGCTAAACTGAAAACGAAATGCGAACCAGTTCCAAGAAACCTGCAAGGAGCCGCGAGACAGGGATGCGGGAGACTCGCGAACTCGGAGCGGGAAACGCCCGCGCGAACTCCGTGCGTGCGCCTTCGACTGCGCACACCGTTTATCTTTCGCTCGGCTCGAACCGGGGCGATCGCGTCGCGCAAATCGAAAACGCGCTCGGCCGTCTCGAACAGGCCGGAGTTTGCATCGTGAAGCGCTCGTCGCTGTACGAAACCGAGCCCGTCGGATTCCACGATCAGCGTTGGTTTCTCAATTGCGTCGTCCAGGCGGAAACTTCGCTTATGCCGCGACAACTCGTCCGAAACGCGCAACGCATCGAGCGCGCGCTCGGACGCCGGCGCGAAAGCGTTCGCAACGCGCCACGGAACATTGATATCGACGTGCTGCTTTTCGGCGCCACCGTGATGCGAACCGCGGAGCTCGAAATTCCGCACCCGCGCATCGCCGAGCGGCGTTTCGTTCTCGCACCCTTGGCCGAGATCGCGCCCTCGTTGCGTCATCCGACCCTGCATCTGACTGCTGTAGAACTGCTGGCAGCGACGAGCGATCGCAGCCAGGTGAAAAAGTCCCGCTCATAGAACGCTTACGCCTTTCAAATCCTTTCCGCTTTCCACATCCGTCATGTGGTGCGGTGAATTTTCAGCCAGTGCAAATTCTCCTGCCGCGGCGCGAGCGCATCGAGCGCGATCTCCGCGTAATGGTTTTCGTTTACTTCACGCCAGCGATACACGCCGGGCTCAGTTTCCGCCTCTTCGCGGCCCTTCAACGGTTCCAAAAATTGGCGCGCGTCCTCGAGCGAAGCGTGCTCGCGCAATTGCGGCCGGGCGAGCGCTTCGACCGAGTAGCTGCGCGCGAGCTTCGCCCAATAGCGCGCGAAAAGTTCCGGCGAAGCGAAGACGTCCGCCCATGCGACTTCACCGCCGTATGCAATCACGACTCCGACCGGCTGCGGCCCTTTGAGGTTGTAAGCCATTGCCAGTCGCCGCTGGATTTCATCCGCGAATGCATTCACCGAAGTTCCCAGCGGGCTGGAGCTGTAAATTTTCTGGTAGGCCTGCGTTGGCGCGCTCGACCCGACCGTTGCAGAAATCGCATCGCGCGAAAGAGGAGCTGCACCGCCGATCGCGCCTGCCACTCCGGCCGGCGCGCCGCTCACGCGGCCGTCTGACGAGGTGCCGGGAAACGTCGAGCCATTCCGCACGGCGGCCCAGACTTGCGATTGCTCCTGTTTTACCGTGGCGGCTTCGCGAACGCTGGGATGCACCATCAAATTGCCTGCGGAAAATTGCGTGCCGTTGGACCACCGGCCGTGCTCCACGCAGAAAACGTCCAGCGGCAAAGGCGGAGCGCCGACGGGAACAATGCGGTCTTTCGCGATGATGCGGTCCTGCTTGCCGCCGCTGACTAATTCACCGGCGAGTAGGAGCAGCGGCTTCTTCCCTCGATTCACCAGCACCAACGTGTTGACGGCTGCAGAGCCGCTTTGCGAAGCAGGATACTCGGACCAAGGACGCGGATTCGGGTAACCGTCACCGCGCGAGCGGCGAAGAATATCGCTGCCCTGTTCGGTGACGAGCACGTCGCCGGAAGAGAGACCTTCGTCGAGCGAGATGAATGCGGAAGTGTCCGCGCCCTTCACGGCGAAGACCGGAAACACGGAGATATTTTCGTAAACTATAGGTTCGCTGATGCGCCAGCTGCCGGCGGCGACTTGCCGTAGAGATTCGCTCTCTTTTTGCGGCGAGCGGACGTGCGCGACCAGGAACGCCGGGATGCTGACGCCGAGAATCGCGGCGACGGCCGTAAGCCGGGCGGTGAAAGACATGGGTGAGTTGAGATTAGTCATAGGGCCTCCTCGGAGTAAGCGCGCAAAAGGCGCTCGAGCTTTGAACGAGGAGGATGGCGGAGCTTGCACTGAGCGGGCCGACAAAAGCCGTCGGGGGCGACAAGCGCAAGAGATAGAGCTGACGGGTCCTCGACAGGGGCTCGGAGCGACCCCTCGCCACCCCGACTTGGCGCAAGGGGGGTGTACCCCCTCCCTGTTTGAGTTAAGTGCATGAAAATGTGGCACATAAGCTCCAAGGATCTACACCCGCATTGCAAACAAAGGAGATACGGCAGA
>DASTCZ010000075.1:0-8637 GCA_035710585.1 Candidatus Acidiferrales bacterium
GCTCCTTGAGTCGCTTGGCTTGATCGAGTTTTAACCCGCCGAATTCCTTCCTCCAGCGGTAGTAGGTCTGCGCGGTGATCTGGGCTTCCTTGCAGGCTTGCGGGGTGGTCTTTCCGTTGGCGATGGCAACTTCAATCTGCCGCAGCAGCGTCACGATCTGCTCCGGCTTGTAACGAGTCATGGGCATGACCGGTCTTCCTCCAGGTGAATTCTCTCTCACTCCACCTGGTACAAAAATCCCCGGTCAGGTCAAGGCCTCGATGCCCTTCTCGAAGCCGATTTCCAAACAGTTTGAGAGCAAATCATACTGGCGGAGGAGATTCTGCTCCTGCACTCTCGCGTAAAGTGTTGGATTGTCTCTTTCGCGGACCGACATTGGTTTAGGCTGGGTGCGTAGGTTACTGACGAACGAATCTCAACTTCGCAGCCGGATGTTCTCAGATGTATGGCGCACGCTATCCTTCGTGATATTCACAGCGTCTGCCGGTGCGTTCCCAAACGCAAAACTAATTCGCTGTTCTTGGAGTTCTGCCTCTGTGATAGGCACTTCGCGTGAATCATCGAGAGCTTTCAGCAGCTCGGGATCAGCGTTCATGTCGCCAGTAAATTGCTTTCGATCAGCCACGGATTCTGTCCTCCTTCCCTTCGCTATTTATTCGATGCGCGGAAATGAATGATAGTCACGAGCCAGAGAGTGTCAACAATTTAATCCCAAATTCGCTGTGAATATCAGAAACCAAGCGAATTGTGGCCAATTTAGCATGCTCGATCAATCTGCGCACAAGAGCAGCGCGACGTACCTCGGGCATTCTAAGCGAGCGCCGTTTACCATCAAATACTTCCTTGACATTTAGGTACTTCTGTGCCAACATCGCTCGAAAGCTTGAAGCTTCCGGAGCCGCCATCGTCCCGTCCGCTCCGGCCAGGCGTACTTCAAATCGGAAGTGTATTTCTTGTCGTCTGCTCTACTGTCTCGCTGAATTTCACTTGCCTTCCGGCATCAATCCAGAGTCTTCGCGCCTCGAAAATCGCGGCCTCAAATCGCCATCAACCCTATTATTTTCTGTCGCTTGCGCACTCTTTGCGCGACCATCTCACGCTAACCGGCTTTAGAATCATGCAGATACACAAAAAGAGGGGTAGTGGTGATTTCTTATGGGTTTTCCCGCAACTCCTTCAAAACGCGGGCCTAAGCCAGAATTCGCTGCCGCGAAAATGATGCACGCTGCCATCATTTCACCCGCGCGGGTCGCCGCTGCCGCCTCCCGCGTCTTTGGCCTTCCGCCTTCTGCCGGCTCCATGCCGATGAAGACCGCGACTACGTAGCCGCATCGCTCGGGCGCACCGCTGGCCGCGGCACGGTGCGCAGCGCCCTTCGCGCTCGCCGCAAAATCGCGCGCTACATTCTTGAGCGCCGCCTCGACGCGGAACTCGCCCCCGTGCTCACTCATCTTTCCAACATTCTTCTCGCCATCGCCCGCCGCCGCGCGAAGCCAGCGCCATGCAACTCGAAACTGGATTTCAACGCCCGGGTCTCGGATAGAATCGGCCCTGCAAAATGACAACAGGATCGCATGGCGCGTATGAGTGGCTCAGCAGCACTGAGCACGAGCTTGGAGACTTACTGCGAGCGTGTCCGAATGTCGTTCTCGGACGGTTCGTCGCGATCACGTCGTTTGACAGCGGCGCCTACTTTCTAAGCGAGGCAGAAAAAACTGCCGGATGGGAGAGCCGTGGCGGAATTGCGTACAGCCCGAAGATACTGGACATCTCGCACCTGCCGCACGAGCTGTTCGACGAGTGGTATGTGTTTGAGAATTCGGTGGAACTTGGCAAATTATTCCCCGCGAGCGCTAATCCGTTTAGCGTCGCACCGAAGGAGCGCGAAGTCTGTAGCCTTGTGAATTATCAGGGCTTCTCGCTGGATGCGCCGGAGACGGAGGCGCTGACGAAAATCTTTTGGAAGCAAATGGACTGGATTCGACCGCTGGCATACATTGCGGACGGAACCTGCCTGAATTTTGCGACGTCGGACAAGAATTCATTTGCGACGGTTGAGAAAGCGCTGAGGAAGTGACAGTTCTGGCAAACTCTTAAGTCAGGTGGAGGAGCGGATGGAAAACGCAATTGCGAAATTGCTGGACGATTTTGAGCGCGGCGGGATGACGCGGCGGCAATTGATTCAAAGCATCGCGGTGGTGGCGGCGACTGCCGCGGGAGCGACACCTGCTGCGGGAGGGATTTCTGCGGCGACTGCGCAAGGCGGAAAAGGATTCAAAGCCGTGGCGGTGAACCACATTTCGTATCAGGTGAATGACTACACGAAGACGCGCGATTTCTACGCGGATCTTTTTGGCATGAAAGTGGTGAAGGACACGGGCAGGCAGTGCAACCTGGTGTTTGGCGATACGGACACGTTTCTGCTTCCGCGCAACGCCCCCGCGGGCGCCACGCCGCCGCGCATCGATCACGTCGCGTACACAATCGAGGCCTGGGACAAGGATGCGGTGAAAGCCGAGCTGGAGCGCCGCGGTCTGCAGCCAACGCCCGACACCGACGACAGCTTTCACGTGAAAGACCCGAACGGCTTCGACCTGCAAATCAGCGGCGTGAAGATGAAGCCGTACTGAGCGGAGCGGCCGATTTCAAACTTGGGATGAAAGGGTAAAAGCAAAGGCGCACAGCCAAGAGTGTCTGTACCACGTGGACCCGAGTCCGAACCGCGCAGGCTGAAAGCCTACGCTACTGGGAGCGCCAAAATGGAGTTGGCGGATCCGTAGAAACCCACAGACAATGACGTGCGATGACGCAGAGCGAAAACACACCGAAACCCGCGCGCTGGAAAATCATTCTCGCGTTCGCGACGATTTATCTCGTCTGGGGCTCCACGTTTCTGGCGATTCGCGTGGGCGTGCGCGAAGTGCCGCCGTTTCTCTACGCGGCGATCCGCTTCACCATCGCGGGCCTGGCGATCTATCTCTTCATGATCGCGCGCGGGGAGAAATCACCGACGGCGCGGCAGTGGAGCGCGGCGACTCTGCTCGGCGCGGTGATTTTCCTGTGCGATTACGGGCTGCTCTTCTGGACCGAACGCCGCGTGCCTTCCGGAATCGCGGCGGTGATGCTGGCGACGATTCCGGTGTGGCTCTCGATGGCGGAAATCATCGTGCTGCGCACGCTGCGCATGACGCCGCGGCTGGCTATCGCGCTCGCCGTGGGAGTCGGCGGAGTGGCCGTGCTGATGAGCCGCTCGCTGGCGATCGGCGGCGCTCCGGTGGACCGCGCGGGAGCGGTGGCGCTGATCATCGCCTCGATCAGCTGGTCCGTGGCCAGCGTGATCACGCGCAAGTTGCCGCTGCCGGAATCGAAGGTCATGAGTTCCGGCGCGCAGATGTTGACGGGCGGAGTGCTGCTCGGCGTGGCCGCGTTGGCGCTGGGAGAATTTCGCGGCTTCGATTTTGCGAGCGTGTCGCGCGAAGCGTGGCTGGCGCTGGCATATCTGATCGTCGCGGGCTCGATCGTCGCGTTTACCGCGTACGTCTGGCTGATCCACCACGAATCGCCGACGAAGGTGGGCACCTACGCGTACGTGAATCCCGTGGTGGCGGTGATCGTGGGATATTTCTTCGGCGGCGAAAAATTGGACGCGCGCACGCTGCTCGGCAGCGCGTGCGTGCTGCTGAGCGTGATCGTGATTACGATGGGAAAGGGGAAGAAGGAAAGAGCGGCCGAACCGCTAACGATCGCCGCTCAGGAAAAAGCGCGAGTATAATCGGGGCAACGGAAGTTCCCTCGAGGCCGTATGCTCTTCAACCTGCCGAACCTCGTGTGGTGGGAATGGCTGCTCGTTGCCGTGGCCTTTGGTCTCGTCTCCGGATTTTCCTGGTCGATGACCACGGGCCGCTCCGGCAGATCGGGATTCATCGCGCCGCTGATTACATTTTTTTGCGGCGTGATCGCGCTGATCGCGCTAATTACCGGCGCGATCGGATTTCTGCAGTGGATGAACTGGGGATGAACATGCGGGCCTCAGGGGCTAAAACCCCATCGGCTCGTGGCAATTGAATGTCAGCGCTGAAGCGCTGACCCCCGAAATGCGAGGATCTAATCCAGTTTTTTGCGCGCGAACGCGAACAAGGAACTGCCGAGCAGGAAAAACAGAATCACTCCAAGCAGCGGCGACTTGCTGAGAACAGGCATTACGCGCGGACCGATGAGAAGGTGTTTCGGGTCCCACGGCATGCGGAGAATCGTGACGAGCCAACCTGGAGCGCGTTTCGCAAGTTCAGGATCTTGTAGCAGGGTAATGATGATTCCTAAAAGGCCGAAGACGCCGCCGGCGGCGATTAGTCCGCTGGAATAGAGCGCGCCGGGACTCACTTCGCTCTCAGAAGCGGAAGTTTTTTCCTGGCCGCGCTCCGCGAGCCAGCGTACAAGTCCCCCGGCAAACATCGCCATCGTTGTGGCGATGCTGAGATAGGAGCCGACGGCGAACGGCAGCGAGCGAATGCCGAGCAGCTCGACAGCGAGGACGAGAAACACACCCAACAAAACGAGGCGCCAGGGCAAGCGCTGATTGAGGATCCCGTTGATGACGGTGGCCATCAGGCGTGCTTGCGGCGCGGCGGCCTGGTCGCTGCCGATTCCTTGCACCCATTGCACGGCGATTTTCCCGACGGCGGGATCGAAGAGATATTTGCCGTCGGGAATTTGCGTAGTGCCGATGGCGTTGATGAGGACGTAGTTTTTGCCCTGATAGTTGTAGCTCTGCGATTCGATGGCGGCGCCGGTAGGAAGCGCCTGGATATTGAGCGGAATGTCGACGGGATTGTATTTCGCGAGGCCCTTATTCATCAGGATGAGCGTGCCGCCGACCGCGACGGTGCTGACGAGCACGCCGATAACGAGGCCGATCTGCTGATAGCGCGGAGTGGCGCCGACGAGGAAGCCGGTCTTGAGGTCTTGCGAAGTGGCGCCTGCGATTGCGGAGGCGATGCAGACGACTCCGCCGATGGTGAGCGCGAGGACTGCGAAGGGCGGCTGCTTCCAGCCGGCGAGAAGGAAGACCGCGCACGTGGCCATGAGCGTGGCGATGGTCATGCCGCTGACGGGATTCGAGCTATTGCCGATCAGTCCGCTGATGCGCGACGCGACCGTGACGAAGAGGAAACCGAAGACGACCACAATGAGCGCGGCGAGGAGATTCGAGAACATGCCCGTGCTCGCGCCGGGAATCGGGCGAAAGGAAAGCATCAGCCACATCAGAACGACGATAGCGATGGAGCCGAAGATGACCGTGCTCATGGGCAGGTCGCGCTCGGTGCGGATGCTGCTGGTCGGGCCGCCGCCTCGCTGCGCGCGGACGTCTTTGAGGCCCGCTGTGAGCGCCGAAAATATCGTCGGCATGGTCTTGATGAGCGTGATGAGTCCCGCAGCGGCGACAGCGCCAGCGCCCATCGGGCGAATGTAGCTCGACCAGAGTTGATCGGGCGTCATCTGCGGAATCGGAATTGTGCTGGGATAAAGCGGAGTATTTGGTGCGAGCGAGCCGAAGAACTTGATTGCGGGCATGAGAACGAGCCAGGAGAAAACTCCTCCAGCAAAAAGGATGCCGGCGACGCGCGGTCCGATGATGTAGCCGACGCCGAGATATTCGGAGGTGATGGCGGCGCGGAAAGAAGCTCCCGGCAGCCACCCGGGCCGGTATTCGGGCTGCCCCGGCCAGGCGCCAACGCTATTCATCAAGAAGGTGTAAATGCCGCCGAGGCCGAGGCCCCAGAAAACGCGTCCAGCAAAAGTGCCACCGCGTTCGCCGGCGACGAGCACGTCGGCGCAAGCGGTGCCTTCGGGAAATGTAAGCGCGCCATGCTCTTTAACGATGAGCTGGCGGCGCAGCGGAATCATAAAGAGCACGCCGAGAATTCCGCCGAGCAGAGCGAGCATGAAGATGCGCGTGTATTCCAGCGGGAACCCGAGAAAAATGAGCGCGGGAAGAGTGAAGATTACGCCCGCAGCGAGCGATTCGCCGGCCGAGCCGGTGGTCTGAACGATATTGTTTTCGAGGATGGTGCTGCGGCCGAAAGCGCGCAGGATGCTGATGCTGAGCACGGCGATGGGAATCGAAGCGGAGACCGTGAGGCCGGCGCGAAGTCCGACGTAGACGGAGACGGCGCCGAAGAGGATGCCGAAGAGGCCGCCGAGAATGACGGCGCGAGCGGTGAATTCGGCGACGTGCATTTCGGGTTCGATGAAGGGCCGGAATTCGCCGGGAGGCGCGGTGGAGCTCCACTGCTTGGTGGATGGCGTTGTGGTTGTGGCCAAGGTTCACCCCCGAACGTGAGAGGCTGAAGGCTTAACGATTCTCCCGACCAGAAACCGGGAGGCAAAGACAGTCCATTTTGGTACGGGGCAAGCTTGCATGAGCGGGGGGCTGGAAGCAAGGGGATAGCAGCCAGGAAACCTCGTGGCATGAGGCGGAAGCAAAACCGGATTTATAATTCGCTCATGCGGGCCGCGATTGCTGCTGTGCTGATATCGGGATTAGCGGCGGCGATTGCCTGGCCGCGTCCTGAGTTCAATCGAGTCGAGCTTTCCTACTCTGAAAATCCGAGCTGGTGCCTAAACTGCCCGCAGTTCGAGGTGGATTTGTTCGATGGCGGCATCGCGAATTACAGGTGCGTGCGCGCCTGCGCGGTCCCCGGAGAGCGGCAATATCGAATTGACGAGAATCAGTTCCGGGACAGCCTTGCGGTGTTGCGCAGCAGCGATTTCTTTTCCATCTCACGAACGGATCCGACCCGTACTGTGTTTGACGCGACGGTGATCAAGGTTACCTACCGAGATGCATACCGGATTCACGAGATCGTTGACGACGCCCGAAACATTCCGAGACTGACTGGATTAGAGAAGCGGATCAGAGCGGCCTCCGACGTCCAGCGGTTTTTGAAACCATCAGTTCCGCTGTATCAAAACCTGGTGAAGGAGGGCTGGGACGTAAACACCGTCAGTGCCGATCAGCAGAATGCATTATTTTCGGCGATCTCCGATCCGCCGTCGGCACATTTCCTGCTGGAGCACGGAGCGCGTGTGACGGACGGAGTCCTTTCGATGGCAGCGGGCGAAAAAAATGTCGAGATGTTTCAGGAATTATTTCGGGCGCATGGAAAGCCCAGCGCGCAACTCACAGGCCAACTGCTGAGCGTGGCTGCGGCACGTAGCCCAGAGATTTTGCGATTCCTGCTGGATACGGGAGTAAACGTGAATGCGCGCGGCTCGGAGGGTGTTACGCCGCTGATCGCAGCTGCCCGGCAATCAGACTCGCAAGACAACCTGCGTCTGTTGCTCGAACGCAGTGCGGATGTGAACGCGCGCGACGGAAGCGGGCGGACGGCGCTTTCCTACGCCGCGACGGCTTCGAATACCGGCGTGATTGACGTTCTGGTGCGGCACGGAGCAAACGTGAACGCGCAAGACAACGAGGGCCGGACGCCGCTGATGCACGCGGCGGACATGTGTTACGTGTGGGACATTCGAGCGCTACTACAGGCGGGCGCGGACCCGAGATTGGCAGATAAGAAAGGGCGAACTGCGCTGCAACCGGAGGTGAGCGTCCCGACAAGTGATCCGAAATGCGAAGAGTCGCGAAAGGTGCTGCAGGAGGCGTTGGGACACAGCAATCCTCGAAAGGCGAATTGAGGCAGAGCGCGTCAACTGCGGCGTGGGCAGAGGAGTGTGACGCGCGGCGCTGAAGAGAGCTGTTCGAGCTGCGCGCGTAGGGAACGCGGAGCAAGGCGGAGGGCTTCGCGGACGATTGCCGCGGCGGATTCGGGAGACAGCGCAAGGGCGTAGAGATCGGCGGAACGTTCGTAGGAATAGGAGACGTAGGACGGCGGAGAATTTGGCGGAGCGGCGAACGAGAGCAAGCGATCCCAGAGGCTTGCGGACGAGAAGAGAGGCTTGCGGCTAGCAGCGCTGCGGGCGATTTCGACAGAGCGGCGCGCGGGCGGAGCGCTTTCGAGAATGATGAAGGTGCAATCGGCGGCGACGAACGGGCGCGAGGGATCGTCGCTGGGAAAAGCAGAGAGAGCGGCGTCGAGTTCGCCGGATTCGGCGGCGATGGCGGGCCACCAGTAGCGATAAAAGTGATAGACGATGGTGCCGGAGTGAAGAATTTGGGAGACGCGCGCGGGATCTTTGCCGGAGACGCGCAGGATCATGTCGAGGAGTTCGCGGAGCTGAAAGGTCTGGCGCTTTACGGGGCGGATGGTGAAATTATCGGCGTCCTCTTCGGTGAAGCGGACGGGGATGCTTTGGGGGAGAGGCATGCAAGGGCCGAAGGCAATTTAAGATTTGAAATTTGAAATTTCAAATGGAAAGTAGAGCGAAGGTGAAAGGCCTTACCGCAGAGACCTACCTGCCGGTAGGCAGGCACAGAGAACGCAGAGGACAACCGAACAAAACAATTAGCGCAGCGGCGTTTTTTGCATTGGACGTGGTCGCAACAATTGAAGCGGAGGCCCCAGCCCTAACAACGAGGGCTGGGGCACCCAGCGAGTCGAAAGTCGAACGCGATTTCAAATTGAACGTTTCCAGCGAAAGGCAGCTACAAAACTCTCAGCCGGTGAGGCGGGCGCGGAC
>DASTCZ010000076.1:0-20254 GCA_035710585.1 Candidatus Acidiferrales bacterium
GCGAGCGTGAAACCGCCGGCGTCGAAGAAGGCGAAACCTTCGTGCGTGGCCTGGAGAGCGAGGCCGAGGACGTCGCGATAAAAAGGAATCGAGCGGGCGGCGGATTCGACTCCCAGCATGACGTGGCTGACTTTCATCTTCGCTCCTTGCGCGATGACGACAGTGATTTGGTCGGCGAAGATTATGCGCGAAGACGCGGCGGCGCGCTTCTTGAGAATTGCGAAAACTGGCGGGCGGAGGAGAGAAGGAGCGCGGGCAGGGCGAGCGCTATTTCACATCATCGACTAAATCGACCGCATCGATAACGCCGATGACGGCCATGTCGATAGGCGAATTGGGGCGGCCGACGGCGGTCATGGCGGAAAAGCCCTCGGTGGCGAGGAGCACGCGGTCGCCGACGCCGGCGTCGACGGCGTCGAGCGCGAGGACCGCGTTGCCGCGCGCGGAGCCATCGAGATTTTCGGGTTGCACGAGCAAAATTTTGCGGCCGACGTGGGATGGGACTTTTTGAGTGGCGACGACATCGCCAACGACGCGACCCATTAGCATGTTCGTGGTCGCTTCCTCAGGGGTTGAAACCCCAGAAAGAGAGGGATCGCTAATGTCGGACCTGAAGGTCCGACCCCCGAAAAGGCGCGAGCAATCATGGGAGAACTTTTTCCGCGCCAACGTGAACCGAATCGACGATGGCGACGACGGTCGCTTCGGTGGGGACTTCGTCGGGAAGAAACGGGAAACTGGCTTCCTTGCCGCGGCACCAGTAAATAATTTCGCCGGCGCCCGCGCCGACGGCGTCGATGGCGACAAGCGGTTTGCCGCTGGCGGCGCCGCGCGCATCGATTGGCTGCACGACGAGAAGAGTGCGTCCGATGAGAGGCGCGTCTTTGATTGTGCTGACGACATTTCCGATCACGCGACCGAGTTGCATGGAATTATTTCCGGCGGACGGCGGCTAATTCGGGCTCGCGGCCTGAGTCGAGCATGACTTCGTCGACGATGCCGACGATGGCGGCGTCAACGGGCTTGTCTTTGCAGTCGTGGGCCATGCGCGCGGAGCTGCCGGAGACGATGAGAACGGTTTCGCGATAGCCGGCATCAACGGTGTCAACGGCGATGAGATAGCCGGATTCGTCGGCGCCCTGCGGAGAAATCGGTTTGACGATGAGAAGTTTTTGGCCTTCGAGGCGAGGATCTTTGCGGGTGGAAACGACGGTGCCGACGACTCGGGCCAGGATCATAAATTCAGTGCGCGGGCGCGCGAGTTAGCGCTCGGCGCCGGCGGCCATGGCGGCTTTGCCGATGGGAAGCGCATCTTCGAGCGAAGGATGCGGGCGCGGAATCACGTGGACGGCGATGAGTTCGCCAACGCGGCGCGCAGCAGCGGCGCCTGCATCGGTGGCGGCTTTCACGGCGGCAACATCGCCGCGGACAAGCGCGGTGACGTAGCCGGAGCCGATTTTTTCCCAGCCGACGACGGTGACTTTCGCGGCTTTCACCATGGCGTCAGCGGCTTCAATCATGGCCACCAGACCGCGCGTCTCGATCATGCCGAGTGCTTCACCCATTCTTGAACCTCCGGCGGCTCCGCTATGGCGGACCGCGGTGGACGTCGCAGATTCGCTGATTGCGCCGCTTGTGCGAGCATTTTTTCACAACGCGAGCGAAAAGCAAGCGGTGTTTGGGCGAGTGGTGGAAAAGTCGGCGCTCAGGCGTAGATGCCGCGCTGCTTGAGCGCGAAGGCGACGCGATCGATCGCGAGCATGTAAGCTGCGATGCGATTGTTGACGCCGTGGGCTTCGGAGTAGCGGACCACTTCGCCGAAGCTGTGGTCCATCACGTCGCGCAGGCGCTCGTTGACTTCGCTTTCGCGCCAGAAGAAGCCCTGGCGATCCTGAACCCATTCGAAATAGCTGACAGTGACGCCGCCGGCGTTGGCGAGGATGTCCGGAATTACGAAGATGCCTTTTTTGTCGATGATGGGATCGGCGGCGTAAGTGGTGGGGCCGTTGGCGCCTTCGCAAAGGATTTTCGCCTGAATGCGATTGGCATTTTCCGGCGTGATCTGATTTTCGACGGCGGCGGGAATGACGATGTCGCACGGCTGGAAAAGAATTTCGTGCGAAGAAAATTTGGCGCCGCCGGCGGGAAAATCAGGAAGCGCTTTTTTCTGTTTGTAGCACCAATCGATGACTTTCGGGATGTCGAAGCCCTTTTCGTTGTAGAGCGCGCCGTGAATATCGGCGATGCCGACGATCTTGTAGCCCGCTTCATGGAGGAGCATCGCGGCCATCGAGCCGACGTTGCCGAAGCCCTGAACGACGACGCGAGTGGTTTCGCGCTTCATGCCGAGCTTTTCGATGGCGCGGTCGCAAACCATCAGGCAGCCGCGGCCGGTGGCTTCCTTGCGTCCGCGCGAGCCGCCGAGATCGAGCGGCTTGCCCGTGACGACGGCTGTGGTGGTGTGGCGCACGTGCATGGAATAAGTGTCCATGACCCAGGCCATGGTTTGCTCGTTGGTGCCGAGGTCGGGCGCGGGGACGTCGCGCTCGGGGCCGATCCATTCGCTGATTTCGGCGGTGTAGCGGCGGGTAATGCGCTCGACTTCACCGAGAGAGAGTTTCGTGGGATCGCAGATGACGCCGCCTTTGGCTCCGCCGAACGGAATGTTGACGACCGCGCATTTCCAGGTCATCCAGGCGGCGAGGGCGCGGACTTCGTCGAGCGAAACGTTGGGCGCGAAGCGGATGCCGCCTTTGCCGGGTCCGCGCACGATCGAGTGGTGCACGCGGTAGCCGATGAAGACTTCGAGCTGGCCATTGTCCATGGTCACCGGGATGTAGACGGTGATTTCCTTGTTGGGATACTTCATATATTTGTAGAGGCCCTGGTCGAGGCCGAGCCGCTTGGCGGCTTCTTCGAATCGCGCCTCGGCGGATTCGTAAACGTTGCTTTCCATCGCGGTGCTGGTGGTCATGGCCATGAGAAGTTCTCCGAGGGGAATTGTGCGATTCCCGCTGAAAGTGCCCCTCGCAACGTGCGCGGCGTGTGAAAAAAGGGCGGCGATAAGTATACCGCTGGGTGAGAGGCAAGCAAGGAAGCGGCGGGCGGAACGCGGCGAGACGCAAGTTCGCGGACAGCGAGCGAGATGGAAATTCGCGAACGCATTCCGGAAGAGATCGACTGGCGACAAGTTCTCCAGAGAGTGCACCCGGCAAGACACCTGCTTGACACGAAGTACTTTGCAACATAAAGTCTAATGCATGAGCGAATGCGAAAAGAACGGCGGTAGCGAACGAAGTTTGGCGGCAAGCTCAAGCCGGAGATCCCGCTGGCACCCGAAGGAGATGCGGGTGGCTCCGGAACTGCGCGACGAAATCGCGACCGGGCCGGTGAAGCCGCGATATGCGCTGCTGATCAATCCGTTTTATCCGAAGGACCCGCATGCGAGTTTTGGCAAGCACGTGCTGACGCCGACGCTGGCGTTGACGAGTTTTGCCGCGACGACGCCAGCTCACTGGGAACTGAAATATTGGGACGAAAATTTGCTGGATGGGCGGCCACCGTTTTCGCCGATGCCGGAGCTGGTCGGCATCACGGTACACCTGACGTTTGCGAAGCGCGCGTTTGAGCTGGCACGGTGGTATCGCTCGCGCGGAAGTAAGGTGGTGCTAGGTGGACTGCACGTGCTTTCTTGTCCGGAGGAGTGCGCGCCGCACGCGGATGCGCTGGCGGTGGGCGATGGCGTACAGCTATGGCCGCGGATTCTGGCGGATGCGGAGGCGGGGCGGCTCGAGCCGAAATACTTCGCAACGTATGAGAGCGACTACCGCGCTGATCCCGCGCCGCGGCGGTCGATGTTGCCGCGCGCAAGTTTTTTGACGACGACCAGCCTGATCGCGACGCGCGGCTGCCACAACCGCTGCGGATTTTGCTATCTGGCGACGGATGGATTGCGGATGCCCTACAAGATGCGCGAGCCGAAGCAGGTTGCGGCGGAGTTCCTGGCAGATGAGCAGCCGTATGCGGTGTTCGTTGACAACAATCTCGGGTCGAATCGTGAATACTTGCGCGGGCTTTGCCGCGAACTCGCGCCATTGGAACGAATCTGGAGCGCGGCGGTGACGATCGACGTGACGGACGACCCCAGTTTGGTGCGCGCGATGGCGCTCGCTGGATGTTCGGGAGTTTTCGTGGGGTTCGAATCGCTGACGGATCAAAATCTGGCTGAGGCGAAAAAGAAAACCCCGAAAGCAGCGGACTACGCGCGGCGTGTGAGAATGCTCCACGACAACGGAATTCAGGTGAATGGATCGTTTGTGCTGGGATTCGATCACGACGGAAAAGATGTATTCGCGGAGACGGCGGAATGGGTGGAGGAAAACCGGCTGGAATGTGCGACGTTTCACATCCTGACGCCGTACCCCGCGACGCCGCTTTTCCGACAGATGGAAGCGGAAGGAAGGCTGCTGCACCGCGATTGGGCGCTCTACGACACGGCGCACGCGGTGTTTCGTCCGAAAAATATGTCGCCGGAAGAATTGGAAGAAGGATACACGTGGATTTACGGGCGTCTTTTTTCGCACGCATCGATCTGGCGGAGAAGACCGGAAGATTGGCGCGCGGTGCCGCCATATCTGGCGATGTCTTATCTGTACAAGCGATCGAACAGGTTCTGGCGCTTCTTGATTCGGCACGACCTCGTACACGCAGTATGGCGTCCGTTGGTGGAGCTGACGCGCGTGAGGCACGTGCACTTCCGGAAGGAACTGGCAGGAAGAAAAGAGCTGGCGCGGCCCGGCGTGAGCGTGGTGACAGCGGGGGTGTAGAGTAAGTGCGCGGCCCGGAGCGGGTATAGGCACGACGGGCTGGAGAGCGCGATGGCTGCGGAGCGAAAACTGAAATTGTTCGCCGACATTTTCCAGGACTTGCAGTACGGCGCGCGGCTATTTTCGAAGAGTCCCGGATTCACGGCGGTTGCCGTGCTGACGCTGGCGCTGGGAATCGGCGCGAACACCGCGATCTTCAGCATCATCAATGTGGTGATGCTGAAATCGCTGCCTGTGCGCGACCCGCAGCATCTCTATCTGCTGCACTGGACGGCGCGACATTCCATCAAGATCCACGACGGAAGTGCGTATGGCGATTGCCGCTCGGCTTGGGCGGATGTAAACGCGAGCGGCTGTTCGCTTTCGAAGCCGTTTCTGGACGATGTGCGGAAGCTGGACGTTCTTTCCGAGATGGCGGAATTTGCAGGCGAGCGGTTCACGATCAGCGGGAACGGGCCTGCGGCGCACGTGAGCGCCAAATACGTGTCGGGTGATTTTTTCCAGGCGCTGGGCGTAAATGCCGCAGTCGGCCGGGTGTTTAGTCCTTCCGATGATGCGCAGGGCGCAGCGGCGGTGACCGTCTTGCAGTATCGATACTGGAAACGCGAATTCGGCGGCGATCCGAGCGTGGTCGGGCGGACGATTCACCTCGACGGCGTGCCGTTCACAATCGTCGGCGTTGCGGAAGAGAGCTTCGCGTTTCTGACGCCGGGAAATGCATTCGATCTTTCGGTTCCGCTGATCCAATCGCGATACCTGAGGCGGGGATGGACGCCGAGAGACGAAGACGCGGGCTCGTGGTGGATTGAGGCGGTCGGGCGGCTGAGTCCGGGCGAGACGCTGAACGATGCGCAGGCGAAAGTAAGCGGACTTTTCTTGAATGAGCTGATACGGGGAGACAAGCCTCTCTCGAAAGCCGAGGACGCGCCGGCAATCACGCTTCTTTCCGCCCAGGAGAACCTGACCGGAACCAGAGCGAGAATTTCCAAGCTGCTCTACACGCTGATGCTGGCGGTAGGGATTGTGCTGCTGATCGCGTGCGCGAACGTGGCGGGGCTATTGCTGGCGCGCGCGACGGCGCGACAGAAAGAGATTGCGATACGGCTAGCGTTGGGAGCGGGACGCGCGCGGCTGATACGGCAACTGATCACCGAGAGCGTGCTGCTTTCCGCGGCTGGAGGTATCGCCGGGGTTTTGTTGGCGCGCTGGAGCGCCCGAGGGCTCTTGGCATTTGCGATGAATGCGACGACTCAACCAGTGCCGTTTTCTGTAGACCTGGATTTGCGAGTGCTCGGTTTCGCGCTTGGCGCGGCGATTGGGACCGGAGTGTTGTTTGGACTCGCGCCGGCGATCCGGTCGATGCGATTTGATCTGAGCCCGGCACTGAAAGAGAGCGCGGAAGCGGCGGGCCGCGCCGCCGGGCGCAAGCGGTTCACGCTCGGAAACAGCCTGGTGGTCGCGCAGGTCGGGCTGACCGTGATTGTGCTGATGGGCGCGGGACTGCTGGTGCATACGCTGCGAAACCTGCGCAGCCTCGATCCAGGGTTTGCTACAGAGAACCTGGTGAATTTCTACGTGGATGCGACGCTCACCGGTTATAAGGACGCGGAGCTGCTCGAGTTTTACCACGGGCTGCGGGACAAATTCAGCGGGGTTCCCGGCGTGATCTCCGCGACTTGCGCCGACGAGGTTTTGCTGAGCGGAAGCATTTCCATCACAGGTTTTCCGAAGCCCGGCGCCGGCGGGAAGACGCGAGCCGACGCGGACGTGCTGGGAATTGGACCGAACTTCTTCGAGACGATGAAGCTTCCAATCGTTCTAGGGCGCACGTTCCGGCCTGAGGAATTCCTGCTGGCGGAGAAATCGAGCGAACAGGAGGGCGATCCGAAGAGGGAGCTGACCATCCTTTTGCCCGCGGTGGTGAATGAAATTTTCGTGAAGGAATATTTCCCGAAGGTGAATCCCATCGGGCAGAGGTTTGGAGCGGACGGACCGGAGTTCACCGGCGATTCGGACACGCGAAAGACAGCCGGATGGGTAATCGTGGGCATCGTGAAGGATGCGTTTTACAGCACGCTGCGCCGGAAGGTTCATCCGACGATGTATGTGCCGAGCCCTAGAGGCGGTTCGTTTGAGCTGCGGACGGCGGGAAATCCGCTCGCCGTAATGCCCGCAGTGCGCGAAATTGTGCGGCAGGCCGGGACGGACATCCCGATCACCAACGTGAAGACGCAAACGCAGCAGATCGACGATCTGCTGTATCAGGAGCGGTTGATTGCGCGGCTGTCGAGTTTTTTTGGAGTGCTGGCGCTGCTGCTGGCGTGCATTGGTTTGTACGGACTGCTCGCATACGAGGTGTCGCGCGGCACTCGGGAGATCGGCATCCGCATGGCGCTGGGAGCGCAAGCATCGAGCGTGCTGAAACGCGTGATCGCACACGGGATTTTGCTCGCGGCATTCGGCGCGGCGATCGGGATTGCAGCGTCGATTGGCGTGACGCGCTATTTGGGAAGCATGTTGTATGGAGTGCATCCGACGGACGCGGCTACGCTGGCGGGAGTGAGCGTCATTTTAATGGCGGTGGCAATCGCGGCGTGCTATGTGCCGGCGCGGCGGGCGACGCGAGTGGACCCGCTGGTGGCGCTGCGGCACGAATAAAGCACGGGACTTCAGCGCAACAGGAATTCGTCGAGGATCAGGCGGGCGAGGCGGCCGGAGTTGTGGCGAATCACGCCGTGTTCTTCGAGGAGTTCATCCATGACGCATTTCAGCCCGAAGCGTTGGATAGCCTCCACATCATTTTTCACGGGCTCAGCACCCTGCTTGCGGTATCGCTCGACCACAGCGCCGCAGGGGACGCGGTGATTCAGGATCACCCAATCGAAAATTTGCTGCTTCGTGTGTTTGAAGATCGCGCGAACGTGATCGGCGGCGGTGAAGTGCGGAGTTTCGCCCGGCTGCGTCATGAGGTTGCAGATATAAACGCGTTTGGCTCGAGAGGCGGCGATGGCTTCTGCAACTCCGGCGACGAGCAAGTTGGGAATTACACTCGTATAAAGAGAGCCGGGCCCGAGGACGATCAGATCGGCGTTGGCGATTGTTTCCAGGTTGCCGGGCAGCGGCTTGGGATGATGGTGCGAGAGCTTCACGCGACGCACGGGACCGCGAGCCTTCGCGATGTGGCGCTCGGCGGAAACGATGCGGCCATCGTGCATAAGTGCTTCGAGTGAAATATCTTCAACGGTCGAAGGCAAAACGCGGCCGTGGACGCGAAGGAGTTCGCAGGTTTGTCTCACCGCACCGGCAAAATCGCCCGTGACCTGGCTGAGAGCGGCGAGGAAAAGATTGCCCATGCTGTGACCGCGCAGGCCGCGGCCGGTGTGAAAGCGGAATTGGAAGGCGCGCGCGACGGAAGATTCATCGTCGGCAAGCGCGGCGATGCAATTGCGGATGTCGCCGGGAGGAAGGACGCTGTAATCGCGGCGAAGACGGCCGGAGCTGCCGCCATCATCTGTGACCGTGACGATCGCGGCGAGATCGGAGACAGCGAAAATTCCTGATTGGCCAGGGATGGGAGCGAAATCGCGGAGGCCACGCAGGAGTGCGGAAAGGCCGGTGCCGCCCCCCAGAGCGACAATGCGGCCGGATTTCGGCGGCGAGATGTTATTGCCGGTCAAATCGATCGCACGAACAAAACGCGGAGATCAACCCGCGAGGTCGCGTTCCGGGTAGAGCAGCTCGGTGAAGCGGGGATCTTCCTGTAGAAAAGCAAAATCCTCGTCGTTGCGCGCGTGGTAGCGATTTTCTGGACGCAGTTCGATCGCGAGCTTCAGGTTTTTCATGGCGGCTTCGGCTTCGCCGGTGAGGCAATCGAGAGCGGCCATGGCGTAGACCACGTGGTCTGCCTTGGGCGCAAGTTTGCGGGCGCGATCAAGATGTTCGCGGGCATCGTCCCAACGGCCCAGATTCATCATGGCGACGCCGTGCTGATAATACTCCTCGACGGAGCGGGGATTTGCGTTGGGAGAACGGCTGATGCGCTGTTCGCAGACGCGGAAATGGATTCCGGCGCGATCGCCCAACTCCTTGCTCGGCCCGGTGATGACCTTTTCCAGTATCTCTTTTGCTTTGATGAACTTCTGCTGTTGAAAGAGGAGCAGGGCTTCTTCGTATTGCTTTAGCTGCTGCTGAACCCCGGGATTTACCATGTCAATGGTGGGGACTCGGGCCGGGAGCGGCTTCTTAACCATCTTTGCTTTCAATAGCTTAGCTCGGCCTGCGGCGACTGGGGAAGTCCGGGCGGAGCGGCGTTTGGGGGTCTTCTTTCGGCGTGCCATAAGGGCATGCTAACAGAGGAGTTTGGCGCGGTCAACCGGGCGAAAAATGGCGGTTTATGGACATGTCGAAACGGTAGAGTGGATGTTGTAAGTGCGAAACACGGTTCCGGAGCGCGATTGGAGGGTGGTAGGCCGTATGCTATAAGTAATTGCACCTGTAAAAAGTGGAGAGTCCGTGCCGTTTATCAATTTCCCCGCACGCGAAATTAACTGCAAGCTTGTCTACTACGGCCCGGGTCTCGGCGGTAAGACCGCGAACCTGCAGTGGATCTACGAGCACACCGGTTCCAATCAAAAAGGAAAAATGATTTCGCTGGCGACGGAAACGGACCGGACACTATTTTTCGATTTTTTGCCGCTTGATCTTGGGACGGTGCGTGGATTCAAGACTCGGTTGCATTTATATACGGTGCCGGGACAGGTTTTTTACGAAGCGAGCCGGAAACTGATTTTGAAAGGCGCGGACGGCGTCGTCTTTGTGGCGGATTCGCAGGAAGAGCGCCTGGACGCGAACTACGAGACGCTGGACAATCTGAAGGAGCATCTCGCGGACCACAACCTCTCGTTTGACACGATTCCCTACGTGCTGCAACTGAACAAGCGCGACATGCCGGGAATTTTGCCGGTGGACGACCTCAGATCGAAGCTGCGGCTGAAGGGCGAGCCGGTGCTGGAAGCGGTTGCTGTAAACGGACTGGGCGTGTTCGAAACTTTGCGCGATCTGGCGAAGCTGGTGCTGACGGAGTTGCGAAAAGGATCGTAAATCGCTCCGTTTTTCCCTCCTGATTTAATCATCCGAAAAACCCATTCCGGCGGTGCAGAAGCAGGGATGGCGCGACTATGCGCAGCCTGCCTTTTCAGCCGGAAAAGGCACTGCTTTCTCGAAGCGGCAGCCCGGTCGGATGGCGAGTCTCATCTAACTTGTGTAGCGCTAATTTGGGGACCGGGAGGCGGAGATGAAGGCGAAATCTGTGTTTGGGATCTATGGGACGCGCATGTCTGTGGAACGGGCCGTGGGAGCGCTAAGAGAGGCGGGCTTCCCGAGCGCCGATGTGTCGGTATTGCTGCCGGAAGCGTTGGGAACCAGCGAATTTGCGACGGAGAAGTCCTCGAAGGCTCCGGAAGGCGCGACAACCGGAGCGAGCACAGGCGCGGTGATCGGAGGAGTTCTGGGATGGCTGGTGGGACTCGGATCGCTGGCAATTCCGGGGCTAGGGCCGTTTATCGCGGCGGGACCGATTGTATCGGCGCTTGCGGGTGTGGGAGTGGGGGGAGCGGTTGGCGGCTTCGCGGGCGCGCTCATCGGAATGGGGATTCCGGAGTTCGAAGCGAAGCTGTATGAGGGAAGGCTGACGAAGGGCGGAATTTTGGTGGCTGTGCATTGCGAGACTGCCGGTGAAGTGACGCGGGCGAAAGAAGTGTTGCAGGGAACAGGCGCGGAAGATCTTTCAACGTCAACGGAAACGGCGACGGGACGCGAGGAGGGAGCGGCGCGGCGTGCACGAGCTTGATGCGATCGCTGAACTTATCAGCGCGGAAGTGTTGCGCGCGCACGCGCAAATCAATGCGCGAGATGCAGGACGCTGGGCGACTGAGATCGAAAGATGCCAACTGATACTGCACCTCCGATAACGATAGACGTTCCGGAGAGCGGAGTGAGGCAAGATTCCGCAGAGCCGGTGACGGTGCTGACGCGCGCGGTGCCGGGCAGCGAGAAATATCTGGCGCGCGTGTCGGCGCTTCTTTTCGTGCTCGCGCTCGGCGCGGTGACGGCATTCTGCTTTTTCGCGAGCTCGATCTGCATCACTGTAGTACTGGCGGCGTTCCTATCCGTTCTCATCGACCCGATCGTGACGGCCATGGAGCACATGCGGATCCCGCGGCCGTTGGGGGCGGCAGTGCTGCTCTTCGCGGGGATGAGCGCAATGGCTTACGGGAGTTACCGGTTGTATGGAGAGGCGTCGAAACTTGCCGAAGTTCTTCCGACATACGCGGGAGATATCCGGGAGGCGCTCGCACCTCTGAACCGCAAAATCGAAAAAGTGAAACAGACGGCAGGCACACTTTCCGACGACGGCGCTCCGGTGAAAAAGGTGCCGGAAGTGCAGGTAAAGGAGAACACGAGCTGGCCTTCCTACCTGATCCGGGGAGTGGGATCGGTGTGGGGCGCGATCATCATCGCGGGGGTAGTTCCCTTCCTGATGTTTTTCCTGCTTACGCGGAAGGAGCACATGTACGCCCGGATGACGGCGGTCATGGGCCGGCGAATCGACGTGCCGAGATTTTTGAATCAAGTTGGGAGGATGGTTCGCGGATACGTCGTGGGAAGCGCGATCATCGGATCGATGATGTCGGTTTTTACGGTATTCATGCTGATCGGCATGCACATCCACGGAGCCATTCCAATCGGCATAGCGAGCGGATTTTCGAACTTGATTCCCTTTCTCGGACTGCTGGTGGCAATCGCACTTCCGGTAGTCGCGGCGCTGCTGCAATATTCGGGCGCGGCGACGTATGTGGTGATCGTGCTGAGCATTTTGTTCCTACACTTTATCTCGACCAACCTGCTGGTGCCGCGGTTTGTGGCGACGCGGGTGAGCATCGGGCCGGTGGCGGCGACGGTCGGGATGCTCTTCTGGGGATGGCTATGGGGGGTGATGGGGCTGCTGCTGGCGGTGCCGTTGACGGCGCTTGTGAAGCTGGTGGCGGATTCGCACCCTGCGATGCACTACGTTTCCGACATTCTTGCCGTGAATCCGAAGCCGGTCTCGCGCTGGATGCAATTTGGAGAGACGAAAATCCGCGGGGCGGTGCCCTATTTGAGGCAGCGATGGCAAGGCGCGCGAACAGCTCCGAACCGCTAGTACACGAGGATCACTCGCGAGGTAAGGAAACGCTTTCAACCCATCGGACGGACGTGGTATAGCTAATCAGCTACCGGTCTCCTGAATGTCCACTCCTGGCGCCACAGGTTCTGACGCCGCAATGAACAGCGCTTTGCCCGAGAGCGCGACGAGCCGGGCGGGCGTCTCTTCCCAGGCCTTTTCCCAGCTGCGTTGGCAGCGGATCGTTCCGCTATGTTTGGTCGGGCTTCTCGTGCTTTTCGGCGTGGGCGCGTATTTCACGGGGCGCGGCAATCTCGAAATCACGCATTGGGTGGACCACTCGTACGAGGTGCGGCTCGAGACGATACGTTTGCACGGGATGCTGTATGAGGTGCAGTCGCTGCAGGAAGTGTATGCCGACACGAAGTCGGATGACGCGCACCGGCAGCTGGAATCGACCTTGGCCACGATCCCCGGGGCGCTGGATACGCTTCGCCGGCTGACGGCGGACAATCCGCAGCAGCAGGCACGCATCGCAGCGCTCGCTCCGCTGACCCAACAATTCCTAGACGAAATTCAGAAGCGTTCGAGCGCGAGCACGGCGCTGGCGGCTGATCCCGCCGGGGCTGCGAAAATTTTCCTGTTGCAAGATCAGATGGACAATGCGTTTGAATCCATCCGGCAGGCGGAGATCGCGCTGCAGCAGGCCAGGCAAAGTTCGCGGCGCATGCAATACGAACAAATTTTCCTGATCATCGGGCTGATTTTTTTCGCGGCAGTGATGCTGCTGGGATTTTATTTCCGGTTGTTATCCGACCAGGTGCGCCTGGCGCGGGAGAGCGAAAAAGCTCTGGAGGCGAGCGCGAATTCGTACAAGCTGCTGAGCGCGAAGGTGCTCGATCTCCAGGACCGTGAACGACGGCGCGTCGCACGAGAGCTGCACGACAGCGTCGGGCAGTATTTGGCAGTGTTGCGCATGAACCTAGGCAGGCTTGGCGGGGATGAAGTTTCCGATCCACAGCGATCAAAGCTGCACGCCGACACCATCGAGCTCGCGGAACACGCGGTGACGGAGGTGCGGACGATATCCTACCTGCTGCACCCGCCGATGCTTGAGGACATCGGGTTGGAGGAGGCGGTGCGCTGGTACGCGAACGGATTCGCGAAACGAAGCGCACTGGAAGTGGAGCTCGACGTCAAGGATGCGGACTCACGATTGCCGCGGGAGTTGGAGCTTGCGCTTTTCCGGACTTTGCAAGAGAGCCTGACGAACGTCCATCGCCATGCAAAGGCGAGCAAGGTCGCAATCAGGCTCGAACGAAACGAATCGAACGTGGTTCTGACAGTAAAAGATGATGGAGTCGGGCTCTCGACGGACTCGCTTTCGAGATTCCGCGCGGGACTGGCGGGCGGCGTCGGGTTGGCGGGCATGCGGGAACGGATCATGGAATTGGGCGGTACCTTTCAGGTGGAATCCACATCCCGGGGAACGCTGCTGCGGGCCTCGGTTCCGCTAGAATTGACTAGCACCGCGCTGAAGGAATTCGGGAAACTGGAAGACTGACGGCGCGGCGAAGAGACCCTCCGATGCGCATGCCATTTGCGATTTTCCTGACGTTAGCGGCGGTGTGTGCGCCGCAGTTCGCGCGGGCGCAGGCGCGACCCTCCCACGACGAGGAATTGCTGTTTGAAAATTTGAATCGCGAGCGTGCGGCGAAGGATTTGGCTCCGCTTCGTTGGGACGAGACACTGGCGAAGGCTGCGCACGCACACGCCGAGCGGATGTCCATTGAGCGCGATGTAGCGCATCAATATGCGGGAGAAAACGATCTAGAGATGCGCACGATTGCCGCCGGCGCGCGATACAAGAGGGTTTCCGAAAATATCGGCGTGGGAGAGTCGGCGGCGGAGCTGCACGACGGCTGGATGCATTCGGCGGGCCACCGCGCCAACATTCTCGACGGCAGCGCGAATTCCGTGGGAATCGCGGTGATCGCGCGCGGGCGCGAGATTTTTGCCGTGGAGGACTTCTCGGAAGCGATCGCGAAGCTCACGTTTGAAGAGCAGGAACGCAAAATCGCAGCGCTTTTGCGCGCGCTGGGATTGCGGACGAATCCCGATCCCGCCGACGCACGGAAAATTTGCTCGGTGCGCGGGTACATCGGAAGCGGCCGCCCGAAATTCGAAGCCAATTTTGTGACTCCTGACCTATCAAAGCTCCCGGACAATCTCGAGCGGGAGATCCGGAGCTCGCCCTACACCGCAGCGGCAGTGGGAGCTTGCGCGGCCGATGAACTGGGGCGCTACCGGCTCGCGGTCATTCTCTATTGATTCAAAACGACGGAGCGGAGAGGCGCTTATTGCACGCCTGCGACATGCACGACGTGCAGTGTGTTCGTAAACGTGTCGAGCGTCCCTGTGATCTGAACTTGCCGACCGGCGAACTCGAGCGCCTTTGCCTGGTCATCCAAAGCGTAGCTGATGCGGTTGCCGGAATCGTACAGCACGAGCCGTGCGCCATTTTTCACGCAGAATAAAACGCACTGCTTCGCATCTTTAGGAAGCTGGCGCGTGTCTTCCATGGCTTCGTGCGAGGCTTGCTCGGCGCATTGCGTGTCGAAAATCTCGCCGTTGTAGGTGTCCGGCGGTTTCTGCGTGCCGGATTGGCGCGCGAGTGCGGCGCAGGCAAGCAAACTAAGAGCGCTGAGAATTGCGGCAGGTTTTTTCATGGCACGCTCCCGATGCAGCGGCAAAAAGCGGGCGGTCTTTTATTAGATTGCGGCGCGAAGCGGGTGGGCTAGTGGAAGTCGTGCGAAGTGGTCTCGGCGCGGGTGACGGTGAGCGGCAGGATGCGCTCGGCTTTGACAGAGATGACGTTGTCCTGATTTTGCAGGCGGCCTTGGATCAGCAGAAAGTGCTGGTTCACGACGATGACGTGATCGCGCTCGTAAAGTTGCGGCGTGATAATGGCATTGGAAATTCCGGTTTCATCTTCCAAACTTAAAAAGACGAAGCCTTTCGCGGTGCCCGGGCGCTGGCGGGCGATCACCGCTCCGGCGACGCGCACCGGAATGCCGTTGGGAAGGTGTTCGAGCTCGCAAGCGCTGCGGATACCGAATTTTTTGAGTTCGGCGCGGTGATAGGCGAGCGGGTGCGGACCGACGGTCATGCCCGTGCCGCGAAAATCGGCGACGAGGCGTTCTTCGACGGTCATGGGCAGTAAGGGCGAATTTTGTGCGGGCCGATTTGGAAATTCCCGTTCCGATGCTTCCATTGAAGATGTTTCTTCGAGCGCTTCTCTCTCACCTTTTTCGATCGTTTCAAACAGCGGACCGGCGGAGCGCGCGGCACGTTCAATCTGCCAGAGAGCATCGCGGCGATGCGTGCCGCGCTTCGAGTCCACGAAATTGAGCGCGCCGATTTCGGCGAGCGCGGCGAGTTCGGCTTTCTGAATCGCGGGAACGCGCAGCTTCAGGTCTTCGATGGACGCAAATGTTTGCGAGCCGCGCTGGCCGACGATTTCTTCCGCAACAACCTGGCGCAAGCCTTTTGCGTAGCGAAGGCCGAGGCGCAATGAAAATTTGTCGCGATGCTTTTCGAGCGTGCAGAGCCAGTTGGAGCGTGTGACGTCAATCGCGCGGACTTTCAATCCGTGACGCTGCGCGTCTTTGACGAGCGTGGCGGGATTGTAAAAACCCATGGGCTGCTGATTCAGCATCGCGGCGGTAAATGCAGCGAGGTAATGGCATTTCAAAAACGCGCTCGCGTAGGCGATGAGCGCGAAACTCGCGGCGTGCGATTCGGGAAATCCATAGAGAGCAAACGACGTGATCGAGAGAATAATTTTGTCTTGTACTTCCGGCGCGATGCCATTGCGCTCCATGCCGCGGCGCAGCTTGATTTCTATGTCTTTCATGCGCGCTTCGGAGCGCTTGAAGCCGAACGCGCGGCGGAGCTCTTCGGCTTCGCCGCCGCTGAAGCCCGCGGCGATCATGGCCATGCGGAGAAGCTGCTCCTGAAATAAAGGAACGCCGAGCGTGCGCTTGAGCACCGGCTCGAGCGAAGGGTGCAGATAATCGACTTCTTCGCGGCCCTGGCGACGCTTCAAATAAGGATTCACCATCTGGCCGACGATGGGGCCGGGGCGAATGATGGCGACCTGCACGACGATGTCGTAAAAATTTTTCGGCTGCAGGCGCGGCAAGCAAGACATCTGCGCGCGGCTTTCGATTTGGAACATGCCGACGGTGTCCGCTTTACAGAGAGCGGAATAAACCTCAGGATCGCCAGCGGGCAAGCGCGCCAGATCAACCGATTCGCAATAGTGATCGCGAATCAGCTGCAGCGATTCTTCGAGTACGGCCATCATGCCGAGTCCGAGCAAATCGATTTTCACGATGCCCATGTCCGCACAATCTTCCTTGTCCCATTGCACGACGACGCGGCCGGGCATGGTGGCGGGTTCGAGCGGCACGACGGAATCGAGCTGGCCCTGGCAGACGACCATGCCGCCGGAATGCTGGCCCAGATGACGCGGCAAATCTTGCGTCATGCGGCAGAGCTCGAGAAATTTACGGATGCGGAAATTTTCGATGTCGAGCCCGGCATCGCGGAAATGGCGTTCGAGCGTGTCGTTTTCATCGCAATATTCCCAGGCACCGACAAGGCTCGCGAGGCGATCGAGAATTTCCGGCTCAAACGAAAGGGCTTTGCCGATTTCCCGCGCGGCGGAGCGGCCGCGATAGGTAATCACGTTGGCGGTCATGGCGGCGCCGAGTTTTCCGTAGCGCTCGTAAACGTATTGAATGGCGCGCTCGCGCTGATCGCCGCTGGGCAGATCGAGATCAATATCAGGCCATTCGCCGCGCTCTTCGGAAAGAAAGCGCTCGAAGAGCAGCTCCATGCCGACGGGATCGACGGCGGTAATGCCAAGGGCGTAGCAGACGGCACTGTTGGCGGCCGAGCCGCGTCCCTGCACGAGAATGCCATTACGATTACAAAAACGGACGATGTCCCAGACGATCAGAAAATATCCGGCGAGTTTCAATTTTTCGATCAACGTAAGTTCGCGATCGATTTGCGCACGCGCGCGATCGTGATCGGCGCCATAACGCGAGACCAAGCCTTCGTAGGTGCGGCGGCGGAGAAAATCCATTTCGGTGCCGCCATCGGGAACGGGATATTTCGGAAATTCGTAGCCCAGATCCTTCAGGGTGAAGCCGAGGCGCGAAGAAAGCTCCGCAGTTTGCGCGATGGCTTCGGGCAGATCGGCGAAGAGCCGCGCCATTTCGGCGGGCGATTTCAGATGGCGCTCGGAATTGCGCTGGAGCAGGCGGCCGGCGGTTTCGAGCGTGCAGTGATTGCGGATGCAGGTGAAGACGTCGAGCACGGCACGATGCGGCGCGCGCGCGTAGTTCACGCCGTTGGTGGCGAGCAGCGGAAGGCGCAGCTTGCGCGCGATTTCGACGGCGGCCTGGTTGCGGGTTTCTTCGGCGCGGGAGAAATGGCGCTGCAGCTCCACGTAAACATTTTTGCGGCCGAAAATTTCGCAGAGCTGCCGGACGCATTGCGTGCCCGCTTCGATGCCGCGGCGATTGAGCGCGTGGGCGAGCGGACCTTCCTCGCCGCCGGTGAGGCAGACGAGGCCCGCGTGCTGGGCGGCGAGTTCCGCGGCTTCGACTTGGCCTTCGCCTTTTTGGGCGCGCAATTTCATGCGCGTGATCAGGCGGCAAAGATTGCGGTAGCCTTCGCGCGATTCGACAAGCAGCGGATAGCGCCAGCCTTCCGGCGAAGTAACCTCCGCGCCGATGTGTGCGTTCAACTTCAATTTTTCCGCTGCGAGATAAAAGCGCGGCGCGCCGTAGACGCCGTCGCGATCGAGCACGGCCATGGCGGGCATCTCGTGTTCGTGACATGCCGCGGCCAGATCTTCGGGCACGGAAGAGCCTTCGAGAAAACTGAAGGCGCTGCGGGCGTGAAGTTCGACGTACATCAGTCGTAGATCCCGCGGACGAACCAGGATTCGCGGAGCGAGTCGTAAAAGAAACGGTAAAGCGCGCGTTCCGGCATCGAGTTCGCTGCATTGCTGTTTGGAGCAGACGCGAAACGAATTTCGAGGTCCCACTCGTCATGCTTCCAGCCGTCTTCGCACCACCAGTCACCGGAAGTGCGCCAGGGGCCGGAAGCGGCAACGACTTCTCCGTGCAAGCCGAGAAAGGCGACGCGAGCCGGACGGTCTTCTCGAAGCGTCACACGAGCGGGCGGCGCTGGGCGAAATGCGCGAAAAGCGATGGCAGCGCGCGGATCGATTTGGGCTTCCGGGGATTCGGCGCAAGGCAATCCGCCGGAAGATCGCTTTGCAATTTTGCCATTTTTCGCGGATTTGCCGCGGCGCGATTTTTTTTCTTCCGTGGGCGGCGCGAAGCGCTCCATGCGGAATTCGCCAGGGTGATGCGTATCGATGATCGCCGGCGCGCCGACGTTCAGTTCACCGACGAGATTGGCGAGGCGCGCGAGCGTGAGTTCGAGCCGCTCGGGATCAGGCGAGGCGGGCTGGAAGAGGCCGCTCTGCGCGGCGCGAGGGCGTGCAGGTTCGGCGGCGAGGAGAATTTTCTGGATTGGTGCGGGCGGCGGATCGGTTTGCAACTGCAGACGAAGCAAGTTGAGCAGCATCGCGGAATTCCGTGTGGGCACGGGCAGTGCGAGAATTTTCTCCCAGGAAACGGGCGCGGTTTTTTCGCGCGAGCTGTCGTCGCCGACCTGCAGGCCTTTTTCAAATGAGGGTTCGAGTTCAAAACGCAAGCGGAGGCTGCAGATGGCGAGAGAACGCGCGGCGAGCCGCAAAGTGAGCTGCAGCACGAGCGTATTGAGGAGAAAAGCGAGCGGATCGAGTTCGGCGACGGGATCGTCGAGGTCCATTTCTTCCTCAAAATGAAAATCGGGCGCGGCCAGGACGAGCGAGCGTTCGCTAGCGCCGCGCGCCAACAAGTGGAGGCGGACGCCTTCCTGGCCGAGGCGCGTGGAAAGCTCGAGCACGGGCAACGCGGCGAGCGCTGCGCAATCGCGAATGCCCCAGCGCTCGAGCGTTCCGGCGGTTTCGGCGGATAGTCCGAGCGCGGCGACGGGAAGCGGGCCGAGGCGCCGCGCTTCTTCGCCGGCGGCGATCAGCGTGATGCCGAAAAAGCCGCGAGAGGCGTGAATCGCGGCTTCAATATTGGCGGAAATCGCGACATTGACGGAGAAGCCGAGCGCAGCGGCGCGTTCGCACAGGAGCTGCGCGATATTTTCATCGTTGCCAAAAAGCGCAGCGAGCCCGGCGAGATCAACGACGATGGTGTCAGGCGCGGCGTCTTCAATGCGCGGGGAAAACGACCAACCGAGGTCGAGCAGCGCGGCGTGCGCGCTTTTTTCCTGCGCGGGTGAGCGCAGGCGAATTTCCACACCATCGAATTGCAGCGCCTGGAGCTTGGTCATGCCCAGCTCGACGCCGGCGCGCACCGCGGCATCTCCCGCGGCGACAACTTTCCACAGCGGCGGTGTGCCTTCGATCAGTGCCAGAGCGCATGCGGCGAGCGCGCGTCCGCGCGAGCCGGAAGGCTGCGGCGATCCGGCGCGCATGGCGGCCTGCACCAAAAAATTCGGAACGTAGATGGAAGCGAATGCCATGGCGATTGTTTCGAGCGGCGATTTCCTGAAGATCGAGCGGCTTCAGAGATTCGGCCCCCACTTTGCCTCGAGTTCAAAATTTGCCGCGCGGCCGGATTTTTCCGCAGCTGAAAAGTCGCGCGAGAACGGAACGACTTCGGCGCGCTGGATGCGGGAGCGCAGCACTTCGGCGCGGGCGGAAAAACGATCGAGCAAACGCGATACGGGATGCCGCAAAACTTCGCCGGGATCGATTTCGCGCGCCGTGGTCCAACGTGTTTCGTACGCGACTGTGCGCAGCACCAGAGAGGCGCATGTCTTGGCGTTCGATTCCTGCTCGAGCAAAAGCAAAATCGTGGGCGTATTTTCCACGGCGCGGCGAAAGCGGAACCAGGCGTTGAGCGGAACGCAGCGCACATTTTTGGGCGGCAGATCGGCGAGGTCCACCGCGACCATGCCGAAGCCGCCGCTTTGCAAAAGCAGATCCGTGGCGCGCATGGTTTGGTCGATATTTTTGCAACGCACCCACAATAAATTTTTCAACTGCACGCCGGCAGTTTCCGCTACATGAGGATCGAAGGAGTCGCGGCCATCCACGAGCGCGCAGGATTCGGCGTCGGCC
>DASTCZ010000077.1:0-49621 GCA_035710585.1 Candidatus Acidiferrales bacterium
GCTCCTTGAGTCGCTTGGCTTGATCGAGTTTTAACCCGCCGAATTCCTTCCTCCAGCGGTAGTAGGTCTGCGCGGTGATCTGGGCTTCCTTGCAGGCTTGCGGGGTGGTCTTTCCGTTGGCGATGGCAACTTCAATCTGCCACAGCAGCGTCACGATCTGCTCCGGCTTGTAACGAGTCATGGGCATGACCGGTCTTCCTCCAGGTGAATTCTCTCTCACTCCACCTGGTACAAAAATCCCCGGTCAGGTCACGATCAATCTTGCACGAAGTTCAGAGGGTGAACGAACAGAATCAGTTCTTGCCCCGCGGGATTACAATGGCATCCGTTCCTTACCCGAATCGCATCGAAAGCTGCAAAAGGTGGTCCCGATGAGTTCATTTCAGATCATACGTTGGAAGTTCCTCGGCGCGGTTTTGACCATAGCGTTCGCGGCGACCGCACTGGCGGCGCAAACTCAGAACTCGCCCGCCGGACCGATTACGCCGAAGCCAACTGCCGCGGAGAAAACTCCCGGCCAGACGCAGTCAGCAGCCAATCCGGCGCAGGCCACTCAGCCGGCACAACTCGTTACGGCTATCGCGCCAACGAGCGCTGCGCTGCCTTCGGGTAAAATCGAAGTCGCTACCGGTACGAAACTGCCCCTCATCTTGCACAACGCCATCACTACCCGCAACGCGCAGGTCGGCGACCCGATGTACGCCGAGACTCTCTTCCCCGTCGTGCAGAACAACAAAATTCTGATTCCCGCCGGCTCCTACGTGCAGGGAGAAATTCTGGAAGCAAAGCGTCCCGGAAAAGTGAAGGGCACCGGTGAGCTGAAAGTTAAATTGAACACGATGATCCTGCCCAATGGCTACACCGTGAATTTCAACGCGGTTCCTTCCAACGTAGGCAGCGGCGGAAATGAATCCACCGACAAGGAAGGCACGGTGCACGGCGATACGGATAAGTCCACCGACGCGGGCACGATCGTCAAGGGAACCGCCATCGGCGCCGGAATCGGCGGAATCGCTAGCCGAACTGGAAAAGGTGCAGGTATCGGTGCAGGCATAGGCGCGCTGGCTGGATTGACCACCGTGCTGCTGACGCGCGGGCCGGAGCTGACCCTGCCGCGCGGCACTACGTTCGACATCGAACTGACGCGGCCGCTTTACCTCGATGCTTCCTACATCACGTTCACTGATCCCGGCAAGGCTTCGACGATGCCCGGCGCTCCAAATCGCGAACCGACTCGCAGCCGCTCGCCCTTTTAGTTCGGAGCTGTACACAGCGCTATGCGTTCGGGCGCCGATCCCGGCCGCTCCAAATAATTTGCATCGGTATTCGCGCTAAGACGCTGAAGTGTCGTCGCGCTTCGCGAAACGCTTCGGCGAGAATTCATCCCACGCGAACGACACTCGTTGCTCCGTGATCCACTCGGCGATCAATTTCGCTGTGATCGGAGTCAGCAGAATTCCATTGCGATAATGTCCGGTTGCAATCACCAGCCCCTCGAGATTAGTTGGCCCTAGAATCGGCAAATGGTCCGGCGAATCGGGCCGCAGACCGCTCCAGGTCTCCACAATTTCCGCGGAGGAAAGCGCCGGAACAAGCTCCATCGCCATCGAAAGAATCCGGTCGATTCCCGCGGGCGTCACGCACTTCTCAAAGCCCGCGTCTTCGAGCGTGCTGCCCGCCACGCACAATCCATTTCCGCGTGGAACGATGTAGCCGCGCTCGCTGCGCAACACATGATGCAGATCAACTTGCGCCGATTTCAGCGCCACCATCTGTCCACGGATCGGCTTGACTGGCGCGAACGCCGCTGCGCCTGCAATCGCTGCGGAAAAACATCCCGCGGCGATAATTGTTGTTCCGGATTCGATCCGCTCTCCGCCGGAGATCACTCCGACGCAGCGATTGTCGTGCTGGAGAATTGCGTCCACGCGCGAATGCGTCACAAATTCAACTCTGCGCGAAATCGCTGCGGCCACAACGGCGGCTGTGAGCGCGCGATTATCGACGCAGGCTTCATAAGTCATCTGCGCCGCGGCGCGCAATTCCGGGTTCAGTGCGGACTCGAGCTTCACGGCTTCTTCCGGACGAAGAACTTCGGTGGGCAGACCAAGTCCGTGATGCAGCGCGACCAAAGTGCTCAGCTCGCGGTCGGCATTCCCAGAAAATAGCGCCTCGATCGCGCCGTGCGCCCGGTAGCCACAATTTTGGCCAGACGCTTCTTCGACCGCGGCGACGAATTCCGGATACCGCGCAAGGCTCGCTCGCGCCAGCGGAACCAGCGGAATCGCGCTGGCGTTATCGGGCGGCGGAGAAAGCATTCCCGCAGCCGCCCACGACGCTTCGCGGCCCGGCGGTTGCCGGTCGAGCACGGCGACGCGCGCACCGCGTCCCGCAAGTTCAAACGCGACGGAGGCGCCGATGATTCCCGCGCCGGCGATCAGGACGTCGTGAGAAGCAGACATGTGTGTGCGAAACGCGAAAAAACGAGCGTATCAAATTTCGGAGTTGCGCGTTCGCGTCCACCATCATTTCGAAAGCGAATTCACGCTACGAACGCACGTGCGAATGCAGATTTCTCGGTCCCAAAGACTTTCTCGGGAATCGCGGTTCAGAACGATCGAACGAGATCGACAGAAACAATGCGGGCTTTTTCGGCGAGGCTTCGCGCGCGGATCCAGTCGGACGCGGTTTGCGCATCGCGCGTCTGATCCATGAAACTGTGCACCTTGTCGGCGAGTTCTTGCTGGAAGGTATTCATCTGCTTTCCGACGACCGAATTCAGATTCAGACGCGCCGAGCGCAAATCATTTTCGGTATCGCCCTTTAGGCGCGAAATTTCCTCGGTGCTGAGCTGCGGCGAGATTTGGATTGGTGCGGGCTTTGCGGGCTCGGGCTCCGGTTCCGCTGACGCCACGATCCGGCGCGGCGGCGCGGGACGTTCGGGCACCAAAATCACGAACACTGGCGACGCTGCAAACGATGCCGAGGATGCGAGTTCCGGAGGGGCCGAATCTACCTGGCGTTCGTGAAATGCCGGCGGCAAGGTGACTCCGGCGAATACAAATTTCGCCTTCTGCACTTTGGTGTCGCGGATGCAGCCGGACAGACAGATAACCGCCACCAGCGCGAGGGGGGCGGCCGCGCGGTAGAAACGCTTCATCGGAGATAAGATTGCGCCATCTGGCATTTCGTTGCTATCGATGCGCTGCGATTGCGATCCGGTGCATCTTATTGCCGCGCCGGAGTTTAGGTTGCTGCTGCTGGTTCGGAAGCCGTCTCGGGAGCGCGGCCGATGGAAGCGACTTGCGGCCGATGGATCGGGAACTCCACGCGGAACGTCGTCCCCTTTCCGGGTTCGCTCTCGAAGTCTATCGAACCATTGTGAAGCTGCACAATGCGAAACGTCGATGCCAATCCCAATCCGCTGCCGCCTTTCCGCGTCGTGAAAAACAGCTGAAAAATCCGCGAGCGGTGCTCGGGCGGAATTCCCGGCCCGGTGTCGGCAATTTCGACGCGGGCATCGTCGTTGTGGCGCGCGAGAGAAACGGTCAGGCGTCCGGGGCCGTTCATCGC
The DNA here is from genome assembly GCA_035710585.1 of Candidatus Acidiferrales bacterium. GTDB lineage: Bacteria > Acidobacteriota > Terriglobia > Acidiferrales > UBA7541 > DASTCZ01. Next base: position 3,574 of record DASTCZ010000077.1, read on the forward strand.
TTCGATGGCATTCAGAATAAGATTGAGAAACGCCTGGCGAAGAAGTTCCTTGTCGCCGCGTGAAGGCGGAAGGTCTCGCGCAATTTTCAATTCCACGATCACTCCGGCCTTATCGATCTGCGGACGGGCGAGTTCCACGACGCCGGTGAGAATTTCCGCGAGCGAGACGTCTTCCACGTGCATCTCGACGGGCCGCGTGAAATCGAGGAAGCGTTTGACGACGTGATCGAGCCGATCGATTTCCTTGTCGAGCACGCGCACGGCCTGCTGCGATTCATCACGGCCTGCGGGTAGAGTTTCCTTCAGCGTTTCAAGCCACAAACGCATGGAATTGAGCGGATTTTTCACTTCATGCGCGACGCCCTGCGTGATGCGCGCCAGCGCGGACATGCGTTCGGAGAGTTCGAGTTCGCTGCCGATGCGCTCGCGCGATTCCAGATCGCGCAGCGTAACGAGCGATCCCCAATCGGACGATCCGGCGCCGTTTTCGGAAACAGTCTGCACGCTGATGCTGAAGCGCCTTGGACCGCCCGGAGCGTAAGGCTCGATCAGATCGAGATCGGCGTTCTCAATGGGGAGCAGATGGTCGTCCTTGAAATGAAGCACGGTGCGCAGCGGATGGCTTGGCGGAAAAATCTCCGCGGCGGGGCGCCCGAGGAATTGATTGGCCGGTGCGCCGAGAAATTTCTCCACGGCAGGGCTGACGAGCACCGCGCGCCCCTCCTGCGTGAACAGAATCAACCCGTCATCGAGTCCGCCCATCACCTGGTTCAGGTTTTCGCGGAGCGTGCTGAAAATTTCGCGAACGCCGCGCAGCTGTTCGCCGAGGCGCGTGATCTTCGAACTGACCTGGCTCAGTTCGCCGGAGTCGGCGGCCGTTACCTCCGTGGCCGCAACCTCTGCGGATTCGAATTGCCCCGCCGAATAGCGATCGAGCTGGCGATTGATGGCGTCGAGGGGCGAGAGAAACACTCTGCTGACGAGACTCGCCAGAAACGTGGACAGCAGGACTGCCAGCAACGCGAGAATCGCCGCGGAGCGAAGTCCCGGCGTGACCTCGCTGCGAAGAAGCCCAGTTTCCACCGTCACGCGCACTTCGCCGTATGGCGTGGTGTGGTCGCCGGTACGAATCGCGAAGGGAGCGCGCACTTCATACAGGCGAGTCGCGCCGAAGACCACGCGCAACTGCGAAAGCGCGCTGCTGCGCGTGAGATCCGAAAACGCGGAACGCAGTGCGAGCGGATGATTGAGCAGCGCCGGATCGCTCGAAACCATCGCGTTTCCCGAGTTATCCGTGATGCTCACTTCATAGACGGCAGGATAATTCGCCAGCACCGCGTCGATTCCGGAGGAAAGACCCTGGCTCTGCTCGAGAGCGGTCTGCAGGAATTCGCGAACATCCTCCCGCGAATCCGAAGCCGGTGCGTGGCCGGCTGCGGCTGCATCGGTCACCGCGCCCTGCGCCTGGAGCAGGATTTGGTTCGCCGCGACCATGTCGTCGTGCTCGGTATTCTTGATGGCGATGCGCGTCACTTGCGCGATGTAGGCCAGCGAAATCGCCGCGGCGACCGCGAGCACCAGCAGCGCCGTGACCAGCGTGAACTTCGTGGTCAGCCGAAGCCGCATGAAACTGGGCCTGACAGGTGGCATACGTTCGTACTCGATAGGCCGAACCGGCGTTAGACTTCCGAGCGCGCCGCTTCGTATTCCTTGAGCTTATTGTGCAGTGTTTTGAGGCTGATTCCGAGCAATTCCGCGGCGCGGGTCTTATTGTTGGTTGCGGCCAGGGTCTGCTGAATCAATTCGCGTTCGGCGGCCTCGACCGTGGTGCCAATGGGAAATTTCAGCGACGAAAGCTGCGAACTCGATGCGGCGGTCTGCGAGTGGCCGAAATCGGGCGGCAGATGCGAGCGGCCGATCACTTCCCGGTCGCAGACGATCAGTGCGCGCTCGAGCACATTTCGCAGTTCGCGAATATTGCCGGGCCAGGAGTAGCTTCGCAAAAGATTGAGAACATCGGGAGTCACTCCTCGCACCTGTTTGCCGTGCTTTACCGCCAGGTCCGAAAGCAATTGTTCCGTCAACGGCTCGATGTCTTCCTTGTGGTCGCGCAGCGGCGGAAGCTGCATGCGGAAGACGTTGAGCCGGAAGAAAAGGTCCTGGCGAAGATCGCCTTTCGCAACGGCCTGTTCGGGTTCGCGATTCGTGGCCGCGAGGACGCGCACGTTCACGGAGGTCTCGGATTTACTGCCGAGCCTGCGAATTTTTCCATCCTCCAGCACACGTAAGAGCTTGGCCTGAGTTGGCGCGGGCATTTCTCCGATTTCGTCGAGCAGCAGCGTGCCGCCGTCGGCCAGTTCAAAGCAGCCCAGGCGGCGCTCCGCGGCTCCGGTAAACGCGCCTCGTTCGTGGCCGAAAATCTCGCTTTCCATAAGCGATTCCGGAATCGCTGAGCAATTGATGGCGACGAAAGGGCGCTCCGCGCGCGGAGAAAGCTCGTGAATGGTGCGCGCGACAATCTCTTTGCCGGTACCGGTTTCGCCGGTGATCAGCACCGAAGCTGAAGACGGAGCGGCGAGCTCGACCATCCGGATAACCTCACGCATCGAGCGCGATTCGCCCACGAGGCTTCCAATTCGTCCCGAATCGCGAAGCTGCCGAGTGAGCGCGGCGACTTGTTTCCGGTCGCGGTAGCGTCCCAACGCGCGATCGAGCAGAGCCCGAAGAATCGGCGCTTTGAGAGGCTTTTCGATGTACCAGAATGCGCCGGATTCAATCGCTGCGACGGCGCGCTCATCGCTGCCGCGTCCGGTGATGATGATCGCGGGCACGTCTTCCAGCTCGTTGCCGAGGCGCTTCAGCAGTTCCAGGCCGTCGATTCCCGGCAGCTCGACGTCAGCGATGAGCAGCGACGGCTGAAATTCATGAAAGCGCGCGAGCGCGTCTTCTCCGGTCTCGCAGCCCGCCACCGTGTAGCCCCAGCGGCGAAGCAGCGCTTCGTATCCGGTGCGCGCGTTTTCTTCGTCCTCAACAATAAGGATGCGCGGAGAATCGTTCTGCGGCTCGGGCATTCCGGTGGCTGGCCTCGTTCAGAAATCTACCAGCAGCAGGAATGGAAAGCCAATCGCGGTGGATCGCTCTGCGAATTCCGTTTAGTGCGAGGTGAGATAGACCGGACGAAGCAGCTCGATTTCGACTTTGGTGCCTTTGGGAAGATCGATTTCCTGTCCTAGATTTGACGACGCGAGAAATCCGGCGGCTGCTCCGGCCAACGCTCCCACAGCGGCGCCCTTTGCGCCGGCGGCTTTGGCACCCGCGATTCCACCGGCTGCCGCTCCTGCTGCGGCTGCTTCGGCGTCGCGCTGCGCCTTGCTTGAGCGCGTCTCGATTTCGCCCTCTTTGCTCTCTTCCTGCTTCACGCTGAAGTCTCCCGGCACCGCAACGACGCTTGCGACCATCGGCAGGCGACCCTCGGGAGTCTTGATATCTTCAAACGTAAGCCACAGCCGCGCATGGCCGGTCGCTCCGGCAGCTTCAATGCGGCTGATGTGACCGCGCACTTCCGCGCCCGGCGGCAATACGCGTCCATCGTCCGTAGCGAGCGGCTCCAGCGTTTTCGCGGCAAATCGGTCGTTCACCTTGCTCTTGGCCGTGCCGACTTCAGCCTCGGTGCCAATCAGAAACCGCGTCCCGTTCGGGATGACCGGATAGTTCGACGAGTTGATGGTGTTTCCGTTTTGCGGTCGCGCATGGACGATCGCGGCGATTCCCGCAAACACAATGATGGCAAACGAGATTTCAACGGATTTTCGAATGGGACGAAGATTCTTCATGCGAAAGATGCCTCCCACCACGGCAAGCGAGTTATTGAATTCGACGAATTGGGGCAGAATCCGTGAGCACGCCGATTCGATCCTGGAGTGAGATGTCTGACGGAATCGATAGGATGGCCGGAGAAATCCCTCAGCGCCGGAGTCATATGCGAAGATTGCATCAGTTAGTAATAAGGGCGTAAGATGTGCGCGTGCGCGGGGCCTGCAAATAGCGGGTCAGCCGGATTCTTATGCACCCACCCACCGGCGCGCGCAATTTTATAACCACGGCTATTTTTAGGCATCGTTAGGACGGAAGGTATACCTATCTCTAATGGTGAACGCGAACTCGGTATCAGCTGCATCTGATAGTTAACGTGGTGGAAGGTACGGAAGGCTTCCCTTCAAGGAGAGAGTGATGAAGACGTGGTTGAAGGCAGCCGGAGTTGCGGCGCTGGCTGTCTTGACGATTCCTGCGGCATTCGCCCAATCACAAACGGCGGCGAGCAGTTCTTCGGCTGCCGAGGCCGGCGCGGCGCCAGCACCGGCTCCAGCTAAAGACAAAAAAGCGGCCAAGATGGAGGATGTACACATCAAGCCGGGCACGGACTATCCGCACTGGCAAGCGTATCTGGGATACGCATACGATTTTTACCGGCCGGGCTATCACCGGCGTTACGTCGGACTCAACGGCGGCGACGCGCAGATCCAATACAATTGGAACCGCTGGTTTGGTCTGGCGTTTGATTTCAGCGGCGCGCACGGAAAGCGCTGCGCGAATGGGCCGAACTGCCCCCCTCTGCAGGCTTCATTTAATGACAATCTTTTCACGTACGGAGGCGGGCCGGTCATTACGTTCCGCAACAGCTCGCGCGTGACGCCGTTCATTCATGCCTTTGCGGCCGGGGTGCACGGAACAGATTTCTTTTCGTTTGCGACGAACAACGCAAATTTCGTGGCCACTGATGCGGTCACGAAGCTCTCCTCGAACAGCATCGGCTTTTTGCCGGGCGGGGGACTCGATCTCAGCCTGACCAAGCGGATTGCCTGGCGAATCGTGCAGGCCGATTATTTCCTCACGCGATTCGACACAAACGGCGGCAGCCGGCCGCAGAGCAATTTCCGGCTTTCAACCGGACTGGTGATCGAGTGGGGACGGCATCCGGAAACCGTGAATCGTCCGCCGACGGTTTCACTATCGGCTGACAAGAGCTCCGTGATGCAAGGCTCCGGCGACACCATAAACCTGCACGCAACGGGAGCCGATCCGGACGGAGACACACTGACCTATCAGTGGTCGGACACCTGCGGGACCGTGAACGGAAATGGCACGGATGCAAAGTGGACACCGCCCGATAATACCGGCTCATGCACGGTGAAAGTGAATGTGAACGATGGACACGGCGGCACTGCTGACGCGTCGACGGATTTGCGAGTCGAGCCGAAGCCGCAGCCGAAACCGCCCACGATGAGCTGCTCGGTGGACCGCGGGTCGGTGATGGCGGGAGAAAAGGTCACGATCACCGCGACGGCCAACAGCCCGGACAATTTCAACCTAACGTATACCTGGCGCGCGAACGGCGGACAGGTCACCGGAACCGGCGCGTCGGTCTCGTTCGATTCCAGCGGACTCGCTCCGGGACGCTACACGATTACTGGCCGAGTTGACGATGGCCACGGCCAAGCCGCCGATTGCCAGGCATCGGTGGAAGTGCAAACTCCGCCACCCGCGCCGCAATCGAGCAAGATCAACGATTGCGCGTTCAAGCCGGCGAACAGCGCGCGCGTGGACAACGTCTGCAAGCGCGTGCTCGACGACGTGGCCTTGCGGCTGCAGAACGAGCCGAAGGGCACGATCGTAATCATCGGTTACGCCGATCCGAAAGAACGGAAGGCGGACAAGATGGCGAGCGATCGCGCGGAAAACTCGAAGAAGTACCTGACGGACAAGGGCATCGATGCGAGCCGGATCACGACTCGTCCGGGCACCGGCAAGGCCGGTGCGACTCCGGATGAGAACCGGACCATCGAAATCATCTGGGTGCCCGAAGGCGCCACGTACTGAGTGAAGTGAACCTTCTCCGGGCCCGGTGCGAGCGATTGCATCGGGCCCTAATTATTTACGCCACGAATGTTCATGCGTCGGTCGGATAGACTAGAAGAACGGAATTGCAAATGAACGTGCGATCGTTGGCAGCGGCGGTGGCCGCGTTGACGCTCTGTGCGAACGTGGCTCGTGCGCAGCAGTGGCGCGCGATGGGCCCGCCGGGCGGCGATGCGCGCGTGCTCACCTCGGATCCGGCGAATCCGCGGAAATTATTTTTGGGGACGACCGACGGACATATTTTTGTCTCAGAGGATGCGGGCGAGCACTGGGTGCTTTCGGGCCGCGCGGGAACACGGCGCGACAGCGTGGTCACGGCGATTGTTGTGGACGCGCAGAATTCGAAACGCGTGCTCGTTTCGACGTGGACGCAGGATGGCTCCCAAGGCGGAGGCGTTTTTCAGACGGACGATGGCGGAAAGATTTGGCGCGCGTCGGGACTCGCGGGACATGCCGTCCGGGCCATGGCAGCGGCGCCATCGGATGCGAACGTAATTGTGGCGGGAGCGCTGGACGGAGTCTTTCGTTCGAGCGATGGCGGAAAAATCTGGGAACGGATTTCCCCGGAAGGGCACGCCGAGCTGCGGAATCTGGATTCCATCGCGATCGACCCACGAAGCCCAGACACGATTTACGCAGGCACTTTTCATTTGCCGTGGAAGACGACAGACGGCGGAAAAAACTGGAGCGCGATCCATCAGGGGATGATCGACGATTCCGACGTGATGAGCATCGCGATTGACCGCGAGAAGAATTCGCGAGTTCTGGCCAGCGCATGTTCTGGAATTTACTTGAGCGAGAACGGCGCCGGCGAATGGCGCAAGGTGCAAGGAATTCCTTATTCGGCTCGCAGAACGCTCGCGATCGTTCAGGATCCGCAGAAGCCCGGCACCGTATATGCAGCCACGACCGAAGGATTGTGGCGTACGACGAATGCGGCTTCGTCATGGGCGCGGATCACGCCTGCGAACTGGGTGATCAACTCAGTAGCCATCGTTCCAGAGGAGAAAGGCGGCGAGCGGATTCTGATCGGGACGGAGCAATTCGGCGTCATGGTGAGCGACGACGATGGAAAGAAATTTCGCGAATCAAACGACGGATTCAATCACCGGCAAATTGTGGCGTTGACGCTCGATCCTGAAAAGCCTGCGCGCGTGCTCGCAGTACTTGCAAATTCGCCCGAGCCGATTGTCGCTACCGAAGACGGCGGCAAAACGTGGAGCGCGCTCGGGCCGGGACTGAGTTCGCAGGGGATGAAGCACATTTACGCGGCGCCGACGGGGTGGTGGGCGACTCTAGAGCGCGGCGGGCTGGTGCGGTACGACGCGTCGAAGGTCGCCTGGACACCGGCGGGGAAATTGTCGGCAGAAGCCGCCAAGGCGATGAATGATTCCGCCCAGAGAAAAACTGGCGAGCAAAGGAAAGGCGCCCGCGCGATTTCAGGATCGCTGCAGGAAACGGTCAACGACATGGCCTTCGGCGGCAACCGATGGTATGCGGCGACGTCGCGCGGATTGCTCGTCTCTGAAGATTCCGGCGGAACGTGGAATCTGCTGGCGCTGGGTGCGTTGCCGACGCTGCCGGTGAGATCGGTGCGGACATCACGCGACGGGAAAAATTTGTGGGTTGTGTCGCTGCGCGGACTCGTCTTTTCGCGGGATGGCGGCGCGACGTGGAGTTGGCACGATTTGCCGCTGGCATCGGGCGGAGCGCAGTGGCTGGATGCCGCGGGCGCCGAAAATGCTGGCGCACGCGACGGCGGATCCGCGCAAACCATTTTCGCTGCAGCGGAGCGGGGGCTGTACATTTCGCGCGACGCAGGCGCGAGCTGGAAACTGGCCGGAGCGGGCTTGCCTCAAGTGCCCCTGCAGGATTTGGCGATTGCCGGCGAAACAGTTGTCGCGTCATTGCGGAGCGGCGGCTTATTCATTTCGTTCGACGAAGGCAAAAATTGGCAGCGTGTAAATGGCGAGCTCTCGGATGGATTTTTTCCGGTGGTGATTGCGCAGGCCTCGACAGACAAGATTTTCGCGGCTTCGGCAACGGACGGGCTCTTCGCGATCCAGCCCGATTCGAAAGCGAACGCCACTGGATCAGCGAAAAACTGAACAGGCGTGTCGTGCGGTGTCGTGCACGGAAGAGACCGAAGCGCGCGGCGATCAGCGCGGGGGCGACGAGCGCTCCCAGTAGCGCCACCAGTCGGTATCGCGCAAGCCGAGCGCATTCCACCAGAGATCGCGCATTTGGCGGCGCTGATCGGCGAGAGCGGGACCTTCGGAGAGCAGAATTTCGCGCGAGACGCCGGAAGGCGGCGGGACGAGTTCGGCGAGGCGATCGAAGACCAACGCTCGATCGGCTCCATTGGTGCGCGCAAGCAGATGCCACAGCGTGAGAGCGTCGCGCGGGCGCGCTTCGGCGAGTAGCACGTGCAAGGACGATTGCGCTTGCCGCGAATTAGCCGGAGTCGCGGACTGCGCAATTGAAAAGTCGAACTGCTCGAGCGCTTCACGAAATGTCGCGCTCGCATCTTCGAAAAACGGCGTGCCGATGCTCGAAGCAATCGTGTCGTTCGCCTGCGCATTGGGGGAAGCAGGCGCACTTGCCGAGCGTTGAGTCTGCGGTTTTAAGAGGCACATCGCGCCGACGGGGATAAACGATTCGCGGCCGGCGGCGTGAGGGTCTGTGAAGGCGACCCAGCCGGTGGAGACACGTAGCCAGCCATCGCCCTGCGGCGAAACGTGCAGCGTGTATGAGCATCCCAGGTCGATCGCGTCCGCTGCGGGAGTCCGCACAGTGAAGCGGCGAGGCGGCGCCCAGATCAGCGCGTGAATCGTGCCGTGATCGAGGCCGAGCGTTCCGGTGGCTGAGCCCGCCGCGAGCAAACTGACGCGCGTGCCCTGCGCTACTGAAATTTCGCCAAGATCATCGACTTCGATGCGCGCTTCCGACGAAGCATCCGTGCTGAGAACCTGCCCGGGATGCAATTGAGTGCGATCCGCGATCGGCGATGCTCCGAGGAGCGGCGAACCGGAAACACGAGAAACATTCCATGCCGAGCCCGCAGGCGCCGGAACGCTCGAAGCGAAATAGACTCCGGCGATGACGACGGCTGCAACAGCCGCGAATGCCAACGCCGAGCGCATCCGCAAGAAAGAGAATTGCACAACGTCAGTCCAACGGCGAATCGCAAAAGCTTCGGCGATTTCGTTGACGGTCTGCTCAGACAACGGCGATTCCGTTTGGCGAAATCGCGAGAGGGAGGCTTCGAGCCGCTGAACATCGTCCGCTTCTCGATCGTTGGCCTGCGGAGTCTCCGCCGGATCCCAGAGATAGTCTCCGCGCGCGTGCTGCGAGTTCACGGCTGTTCCTCCAATCCGAGAGATTTGCGCAAGAGAGCCATGCCACGATGAAGATTCACGCGGACGGAACCTGGCGTAAGCCCGGTGCGAGCGGAAATCTCCGGACCGCTCATGCCTTCGACCAGGCGAAGAATTAAAGTTTCGCGATAGGCTTCCGGCAGAGCCCGAATGGCGGCGAGCGCTGCGGCCGCTTCGTGATGCGGCGCTGGAGCTTGGCTGATCTCGTCCGGCAATTCGGAAGCGGCATGCGATCTGCGGAAATAATCCTGCGCGCGGCGTCGGGCGATGGTGGCGACCCAACCACCGAAAGCCTCGGGCGAACGAAGCGCGGAAAGATGACGAAGCGCTTGAAGGAATACGTCGTGAACGAGATCTTCCACGTCGGAATATGGAACGCGGGCGAGCAAGATTCCGTGGACGAGGCGGGAATACCGCGTGTAGAGGCGGCCGAATGCGGCGCGATCTCCCCGGCGGCAGGCAGCGATATCGCGCTGGTCGGCTGCTGCCCCGGCTTCGCGCAGGTCAGTCGCCTGGTCTGGAGCCGAACGCGGTTCCTGGGCAGCGCGCTCCACGGCGAAGTTTGACAGGGGATATGGCGCATCCGCGGTCATAGAGGCATCATCTGCAATCTTATGACGGCCGCAACCGGGCGAACGTTAACACGCCAGAATTAGACATCATGAGCAGAGCCGAGATGGAGGAGGCGCCCCAGCGGGTGGTGGGACACCGACGCTCCGGCCGGACAATCTAACAATCTGGGATTGCGCGGCGGCAGCAGCAGCCGTAGTATCGCGAAAACCCCACATGGAGGTGTGCGATGGCGGTCGCAGACCTGATTCGATCCCGGCAGCAGGTGTTTTCCATCCCCGAGGAAATGACCGTTCACGAAGCGGCGCGTTACCTGCGCGAAAAGCAGATTCGCTCGGTGGGCGTGAAAAACGCGGCTGGGAAATTAACTGGAGTAGTTTCGCAGGCAGACATTTCAGACCGAGTCGCGGCGGAAAACAAGTGCCCGGCGTGGATGCGCGTGGCCGAAATCATGAGTACAGATTTGGTCAGCGTGACGCCCGAAATGTCCGAGCACGAATGCCTGCTGACGATGGAAAAGCACGGCATCTATCACCTGCTCGTGGTGGATGCGAAGGAAAAGTATCTCGGAATGATTTCAGTGAGCGATCTTCTGAAGCTGATCGCATCCGATCACAAGGAGCGCGCGGATCTGCTGGAATCGTTCGTGTTTCCGCAGCGGTGAATCAACGCCAACTTCGAGCTCTTCAGGCGCGCAGCAACCGGGAAAGCAATTGTGAGAGGCGCGCGCGGTCCTCGGGCTGCATCGAGGTAAACTCGATTCCCATCCCTCGATCTTTGGAGGAGTGGCGTACCACGCCCTTTGCCCGAACTTCGCCACCGGGAACGTCGAACACGATCCGGACCATTTCTCCGACGGGCGGCGGATCGGGAGTGTGTATGTAGATTCCGCCCAAGCCGACTGTGCCGACGCGCGAAATCTGTCTGCCTCCGCCAGCTTGCCAGGCGACGTGCAAACCTTTGGGGATGATCACCCGATCGTAGCGGCGCTTTTTCGTGACGGCGCTCTCAGTCATGGGCAAATAAATTCTATTCCGCGGGCCCTTTTCTGTCGGAATCTGGCCGAGCCGAGTGACGTAGAAGTAAATTGCGAGTCGCCGACTCGGTTCTAGTACGAAATGTTGGGATTCCCTCGAATGGAACGGGTCGTCCGTACTGGGAAGAAAGATTCCGTAATGTAGGACAAACTTTCTCTCTAGCGTCGGGTGTGCGGGTCGGAAGCGATTTGCACTTACTGCGCATTTGCGCAGAAAAGGCGTCCTTCATCTGGAACTTACTGTTAAAGGAAGACTTACCCAGCGATCTCCTAAGGAAGACTTTTCGGTCGTAAAGTGAAATTCCTTGCACAAACAGATCGTTTGGCCCACGCAGTGCGTAGAGAATACTTCAACGGTCGGGGGACCGTCGATTCATGGCGAGTGCGGGGACTTCGCGAGCGATCCAGCCCTACGGTGACGAATTTCCGCCAGACATAGTTGTGTTCGGCACGTCCGCAGCGATGCGGGCCGTGCGGCAGACGGTCAGCAAGGTCGCCGGCGCGAATATTCCTGTTCTCATCCAAGGGCCGAGCGGTTCTGGAAAAGAAGTCATCGCCCGGCTGATCCATTTGCATTCGCAGTGCGCGCAGGGGCCGTTTGTGAAGGTGAACTGCGCGGCGATTCCGGGCACGCTGCTGGAATCGGAACTATTCGGTTATGAACGCGGCGCGTTCACCGGCGCGAACACAATGAAGCCGGGCCGCGTGGAGATGGCGAACGGCGGCACGCTCTTCCTCGATGAGATCGCAGAGATCGATTTTGGGCTCCAGGCGAAGCTGCTCCAACTGCTCCAGGACAATCAATTCTGGCGCATCGGCGGGCGCGAGGACATCCGCGTGGACGTCCGCGTAATATGCGCGACGAACCGGCAACTGGAAGAGGAAATCGAAACGGGCAAGTTCCGGCAAGATCTCTTTTATAGGATCAACGTGGTGAAGCTCCAGTTGCCCAAGCTTCGCGACCGCGCGGAGGATCTGCATTCACTGGTGCAATATTTCCAACTGAATTTTGCCAAGAAGTACAGTACGGCGCCGGCGACGCTATCGACCAACATGATGCGCGCGCTCGAGCGGCACAGCTGGCCAGGCAATATCCGGGAGCTGAGGAATCTGATCGAGCGGTACGCGATTCTCGGCTCAGAAGAGTCGATGTTGAACGAAATTCAACAGAACGACAGCATTATGGATAGCCGTTCACTCAGGTCCGCGGACGGAGCCATGGTAGAGCTGAAGCACGTCACGCGGCAGACGGTCCAGGAACTCGAGAAGAAAATCATCATGAAGTCGCTCGCCGCGAATCGCTGGAACCGCAAGCTGGCCGCGAAGGAATTGCAGATTAGCTACCGGACGCTGCTCTATAAGATCCGCCAGTGCGGATTGCCAACGCGCCGAAGCATGGCGAAATCGAGCGCGGAGTTCGAATCCGCGATGACGTCCATTTCGGCGGATTAATGCAGACCGTTGATTCCGCAGTCGCACGTCGCCAATAGGCAGCCACCAAAAAAACTAACTGCTGACGGATGTGAGCGCCTTTCGAATGGTATCCGCGAGACTGCTTTTGGGATCGATGTCGAGCGCGCGCTGATAGTGTTCCTTCGCTTTGTTGTTATCGAATAGCTTCTGGTATGCGACGCCCAAGTGATATTCCATTGGCTGATTTTTTGGAGCTTCTTTGAGCGCGTCTTCAAAATAGGTCACAGCGACGTTATACGAGCCTTTTTGCACGTACGCCCATCCAAGCGTGTCAGCCGTATTTGGCGAATTAGGCATTCCACGCCGGGCGATTTGCGCGTAATTGAGCGCTACGTCCACGTTTCCGCCGTGCTCGAGCATGGAATAGGCAAGATTGTTTGCTGCCGGCGCATTCGCCCCGTCGATTTCGAGCACTTTCTTGTACATACTCTGGCCTTCCTGCCAATTGCCCGTGCTGTCGTCGAGCGTCCCTAGCAAAAGATAGGCGCGGACGTCCCGCGGATTCGCTTGGATAGCCTGTTGATATTGCTTGCGGGCGTCGTCCTGCTGATTGGCAGCAAGGTCGAGCTGCGCTAGCTGAAGATAGGCGCCGATGTTGCTTGAGTCGAGTTTGATAGCGGTCTGTGTGGATTGTTTTGCGGCGGCGACGTCTTTTTGCGCGTTCTGCGCCTGGCTCAGCAGCAGATAGAACGTGCTGCTGTCGCCGACCCGCGAAATCTGCTGCTGGATGCGAGCCGTAGCCTTCGCCGGCTGATTCTGCATCGTGTAGAGGTTCGCAAGGTTCGAAAGCGCCTCAATGCTTCGAGGGTCTTTCGAGAGAGCCGATTCGAAATACTTTTCGGCTTCCGCATATTTTTTGTCCGAACCACGCAGGCTGCCCAAATCGATGAAAGCGCGCGGATCGCTCGGGGCGACTTGCGCCGCCATTTGCAATTCCGCTTCCGCGGTTGCTCTATCGTTTGATTTGAGCATCGCCGCCGCGCGGAGAAGGTGGCCTTCGGGGGCCCCGGGGGCCAAGCGCACGATCGCGTCGGCGTTTTCGCGGAGGAGCGATGTGTCTCCCTTGCGGAGAGCGATATCAGCAGTTGCAAGACGCGCCTGCACGAAATTGGGGTTCAGCTTAAGAGCCTGTTGAAACTCCGATTGCGCGCCATCCACGTTTCCAAGTTGGTTCATCACGACGCCGAGCGCAAAGTGCGCCATCGGATTATCCGCCGCTTGCTTTGTGACGGACTGAAGCACGGGTAGCGCCTCATTCGGCTTATTCTGAGCGCTCAGGAGCTCGCCGCGAAACATCTGGGCTTCGGCGTTCTTGGGGTCGCGTTTCAGGAGCGCATCGTCCACCGCTTTTGCCTCATCCAACTTTCGCGAATTCAGCAGCAGTTGGATGTAGTTCAGCGTCACACGCTCGTCTTTCGGATGATCTTTCATCAGCTGCGCGTATTCGCGGATCGCTGCATCGCGATCGCCCACGGCAACGTAAAAATCGCCGAGCATGCGGTAGCCTTCGGATACGTCCGGCATGGCTTGCTTCGCCTGCTGCAGCAGTTGTTCCGCCTTTGGCCGCTGATTTTCGAGCATGTACAACCGGACCAGGCTTGCGTAAATCGCCGGATTCTTGGGGGCGAGTTGCAGGCCGATATTCAATTGCTGTTCCGCTTCGGAAAATCTCTTTAGTTGCGCATAGAAATTACCGAGCGCCACGTGAGCGTTCAGCGATTTGGGGTCCAGCTCGATCGCTTTGAGAAAATTTTGTTCGGCTGCCGCGGAATCCTTTGCGTTTAGTTGCAGAGCGGCCATATTCAGATACGACTGCGATTGCTTTGGGTTCAGATCGATCGCGGCCTGCATCTCCCGAAGCGCGGATTGCGAATCCTGCAGCGCGGCGTCGGCGTTCGCGAGCAGGACGTGAGCATCCACGTTGTTTGGATCGCCGGTGAGGACAGCTTCCGCGGTAGATTTCGCGTCGTTGAACTGGTGGGCGACCAAGTAGAGGTTGCCCAGCTGCACTTGCGCTTTCCAGTTCTGCGGCTGCAGGTCGGTGGTCTTTCGAAGTTCCTGATACGCGCCGTTCAAGATGCCTTCGCGTAGATACGTGTCGGCGAGTTTGAAATGGGCGTCCGCGTATCGCGGGTCGATCTGGATGGCGTTCTGGTATTGAATCGCCGCGGCGCTGTACTTTCCGGCGTCAAAATATTTGTTACCGCTTTCGAGATATTTCTGCTTGCGGACGTTGGGGTCGCGCGAACAGCCGGCGAAAAGTGCCGTTGCGATCAGGAGAAGCACAAAGCCGCGATTGAAAGTCAGACGATTCATCTAGATCCTCATTCTGATATTTCCCAGTAATTGGATCATAGCGCAGAGGCAATGGTGGTCAATACTCATCGCACGGACATCAAAATGTTCAGAAAGAGTAGCATCGTAGATACCAATACGGGGAAAGCGGGGGCGGGTTGATTGAAACGAGGATTCGAGCAAACCGCCAATCGCCAGACAAGTTCTGTGCTAACATTCGTTTACAGTCAAACCATTTGCACATATTGAGCAGCCGTAGGCAGCCCGAGGTTATTTGAGTAGTGAACTGCGATTCATTAAACAGCTTGTTTTCATATATTTATGGATTTGGCGTTTCTGGAACTGCGCGTGCTGGATAGCATGCGGCTGTTGAACCCTATTGGTTTGACTCGCTTGTACTAGGACTATACCCTTGCGGAGAGGTTAAGAGGATGAAGAAGATTGGAATTTTAGCAGTAATGGTACTCGGTTTCGCGTCGGTATCTCACGCAGCCGCATGCCCCACTGCTTCACTTTCTACGTACTTGAGCAGCTTCGGCTTTCCACCGGGTACAGGTTCCTGCACTGTGGGAACCTTGACTTTCACCGATTTTATTTTCACGCCCTCCGGTACGGGTGTGCCCGACGCATCGTCAATCATGGTGACGCCCAACGGTTCGACGCTTGCTTTTACCTTCAACGGCAGTTGGACGGCTTCCGGTACGAGCAGTGGCGACACAACGATCCAGTTTAGTGTGATTGGTGGCGGCATTACCGGTATCACCGCCCAAGTACAAGCGGGAAGCTGCACCAGTCCGGGTACCTTTGGGCTGAGCGAGAATGTCTTTGCCGGCGTAAATAGCCTTTCGAATCCGCTCGGCAATCTGGGGATTGTTTGTAGCAATGCCGCTGCGAGCGTCTCCTTCGCCCCTCAAACCTCGATAACTATCGTTAAGGACCTCGGCGTACATGGCAACATCACTGGTTCCGCTCAGGTGAGTCAATTCACCGACGCGATCGGAACTCCGGAGCCCGCATCGGTTATGATGCTCGGGACTGGTCTGCTAGGTCTGGCAGGTATTTTCCGCCGCAAACTGGCCAGGTAAGTCGCAGAACCCTCTTTCCGTGCTTCGTGAAGGCCCTGCTTCTCCGCAGCAGGGCCTTTTTGTTTTCAGCTGATGGGCCAATTTGTGAGTTTGCTGTCAGAAGAAAAGGCAGTTTAAGCGTGTTAGTAGCGTGATCGGCATCCATTTGAGTCTGGGCTGAGATCTTGCGGCCGAAGCTTTACGATCGCGTGCGGATATTGAAGTTGCGTAACGTGGTGAGTGGAGATTTGCAGGAAGGCTGTTATTCGGTTCGGGCCAAAATCGGTCTCCTTATCCGAAGTGATGCAAGGATCCGTGGCGGTCAATGTGACAACGTAAAGATTTAGGCTCGCGACGGTGTCCCTTATCCCCGTTCCCTGATTGCATCCTGCTGGCGCGTCCGGAGGAACGCGGTGATTGAAAGACGCGGCGTTCAGACTGATTTCAGCTTTTCGGCTGTTTAAGCTTAGTCAGCCGAGCATCGATATCCTTCGCATACTGCGAAGATGGATTTAGTTGAAGAGATCTTTCCAAGTGGGTTCTGGCTTCAGCGCGGTTATCCAATTGCGCATAACTCATACCGAGATGGTACTGGAACGTCGCATTCTGCGGTTCCCTTTTAATCGCTTCCTGTAAGAGTTCGATAGCCGATTGATACACCCCTTTTCGGTAATACGCCCACGCGAGTGTATCTGCAATCTCCGCCGACTCAGGGAACTTTTGCCTCGCGGTTTGGGCGAGAGACAACGCGACATCAATATTCCCGCCGTGCTCGAGCATTGAGTAAGCAAGGCTATTGGCCGAAAGCGCAAAGTCCGGATTCAAATTCAGGGCCTGCTGGTACTGTTGCTGAGCCTGTTGCCAATTTCCGCGATCATCCTCAAGCAAGCCCATCAGGTAGAACGCACGAGCATCTTTGGGATTTCTAGCGGCCTCGCTTCGGTAAGTCGCTATCGCCTTGTCCGCCGATCCCTCCATTAGCTCAGTTTGTGCCAATAGGATAAGCGGCATAGTGTTTCCAGTGTCGAGATCAGCAGACTTTTGAAACGCAGTTTCGGCTTGGGCATAGCGCTTTTGAAACGCGTACAGGCGGCCTTCCAGTAGATAGTAAGCAGAGCTCTGAGGGCATTTTTCAATCTGTGCTCTAACGATTGCGAGAGCTTCGTCAGACTTCTTTTGCGAAACTAACATTGTGGACCAGGCGTTCAGGGCGTCCGCATAATTCGGGTCGCGGTTAAGTGCCTGCTTGAAAAAATCCTCTGCTTCCGAGTACCGTCTCTGCGATGCGCGGATTTGGCCCATCGTGCTGTATGCACCAGGATTATCGGGCGCCGCAATCATCGCAAGCTTGAGGGACGCCTCTGCACTAGCGGCATCGCCACGGCCCATCTCTGCAGCGGCACGTAGCGTGTACCCCTCCCCGGAGCGAGGCTGCACGGCGATGATCGCCTGCGCGGCCTGTTCGGCAGACTTGGAGTCTCCCGTCGAGAGAGCTAATCTCGCCAATTCCCGCTGCGCAGATACGAAATCGGGACGCAATCGCACAGCGGTCTGCCATTCCGTGACTGCGCCTGATTGTTCGCCGGTGGCAGACAGGGCCTCTCCCAGCGCGAAGTGGGCACCGGCATTGTCAGGCTCCGATTTCAGCGCGGTTTTGAGGATTTGGACAGCCTCGGCGGGATGACCGCTGCGCTGCTGAATCTGTCCCCGCAGAATAAGCGAATCGATGTCCTTAGGGTTTTTCTTCAGAATCGCGTCATTTTCTCCGGTAGCCTCGGCGAATTCGCGCTTCTCGATGAGGATTGCGATGTGGCCCTTTTTCACGGCAATGTCGTTCGGATGCTCGCGTTCCAGAGCAGCGAATTCGTCGAGCGCCTTGTCCAACTGTCCCTGGTCAACGTAAAACTCCCCCAACATTCGGTAGGCTTTTGGATCTGCACTGAAGTCGCTTTTGGATTGTTTGAGGAAGCTCTCAGCTTGGGCGGTTTGACCTAGAAATACGTAATGAAAGGCGAGCGCGGTCCTCAGCGACGAGTCCTTAGGGTCAAGTGAAATTGCCCGCTTATATTCCGCTTCAGCCTCATTCTGCCGATGCTGCCGATCGTAGAATTGAGCTAGAGCCAGGGCACAACTGGAGGATTCAGGCGCTACCTGGATGGCTTTTTTGAGTGTCTGTTCGGCGCTTCCTGCATCATGGTTAACTTCCTGCACGACGGCAAGCGCCAAAAGAGCGTCCGAACGGCTGGGGCTCAACTGAACGGCAGCCTCCGCCTGCTGCAAAGCACCCGCTGTATCTCCCAACCGCAGCCGCGTCTTCGCAAGCAGGATTTTCGCATCGACGTTCGTCGGTTGCTTGATCAGAATTGCTTCCGCTCGGTCCCGTGCATCGTCGAGACGGCCCCCGTCAAGCAGCAGATTTCCAAGTTCGACTTGAGCGCCTATGTTATTGGGCTCCAAATCAACCGCCCGGAGAAGTTCGATATATTCCGACGACCAAATCTGAAGCTGAGCGAAACAACGCGACAATTGATAGTGAGCTTCACCGAATCTGGGATCGAGCTGGATGGCGTTCTGGAACTGAATGGCCGCCTCGTGGTACTTGCCTTGCTCGAAATAGCGCTCACCGCTTTGGAGGTATCGTTGCTTCCGGACATTCGGATCGCCGGAGCACCCTGCGACAAAGACTGCGGCGAGCGCGATGACAAGCATGCTGAGAGCGCACTTTCGGTTTCTCATGGCACCTTTCCATGCGGGAAGTACGGAAATCGAATCAACGCGATCATACGAAGCGGCGGAAATCTAGAAGTCAATTCTGACTGCCAGAACAGCGCAACGCAATGGCGTCGCGGAACAGAATTGGCTTTCTGTTCAATGCAGGAACCTCATCTCTAGGCGGCGATCTACGTTTGATGGAATCGTCGCACTCGAGTCGTCCTTTACTCGCACACTGAAGCTCATCGGGGAATGTACTGGTCGAGCGACGGGATCACTGTTGAGGCGAACTCAGTTGTACGCACTTGAGCCGCGTCGATGTTTTCCCCTCGCTCGACCGGTGTAAGGATTCGGACCAAGGCGCCGTCGGTGCGATTGAGACGCATGGCATCGGCCACCAAATAGAGCTTGGCGCTGTATTCGCTCGCGACGACGCGGCCGTGCGCCTGATACCAGTAGAGGGCAAGAAGTCTTTGCTCGCCATTCCCCAGCACGTATCGATTTACGGTGATAGGACCGCCATCGGAGCCCGTCAGCGAAACGTGATCCACTTGAACCGGAACCCATCCGGCGCCGGGCAGGCAATTCTTTGGGGAGTGGATCGTGTCGCCCGTACGTTGGCTTTGAAAGTAGGCTATGTACAGATTCACGGGGTATCTGACGCCGGCCGGATCAATGTAATCGCGCACCATGAAATCGCCGGGGCCGAGCACGGCTAGCGCCTCAGCCGAGAGTTGCTGTTCCTTGGCGATGCGGCCGTCGAGTTCGCGCGGAAAATCAGCAAGAATCTTGTGCGCCGGAACGATTTCCGCGCGGCTGCGCAGTGTGAGGAAGACGCTCGCGACGATAAGAAATGCTGCCGCTACGGAGAAGCGGAGCCAGGACGCTCGGAATGTCTTCATGGGGTTGCCACCCTCGCGCGTTTCGGGCCGGTTAACCTAAACAAGCGATGAATCGCAAGCAGCATCGCAAGTGCGAGCACAAAAATCACCCAGCCCGAGAACTCATGAAAAAAGCCCTGCGCCTTGTCAGGATCCCAATACTGCCCCAGGAGTCCGGTGCCCATAATCCGCACGCCATTTGCAAACACTGCGACCGGAATCGCCGCGAGAATTAAGAGCACTCGGCGAAGAACCTTTGACTCGGCGAAGTAACCGTAGATTACAGCGAGCGTGACCAAAGACACCAGCGAGCGGATGCCGCTGCAGGCCTCGACGACTTCCAGCTGCATGGCTGGCAACGTGATCACGTTGCCCTCGCGCATGACCGGAACTCCCAGGCCGCCGAGCATCGCGGTCGCCAACTTCGACGCCAGAAATTGCAGCGGCAACGTCAGGTTGTTGAATACGATGACCGGAATCGGGACCATCAAAAAGAGGACAGCCCAAGGAAACAATATTTTGCGGAACCAGCCCCAACCGAAAAAATAAATCACCATTCCCGCAAACAAAAAGATGAGAGAGGTCCTTGATAGGAAAAGCTCCGCTCCAAGCACGCCAACGATCAGCACACAGAGCGCACCGGCGATCACGAGCAAGCCGAACCAATGCGGCTGAATGGGGGTTTCACTGAGCTGGCGCCGGCGCTGCCATATGACGAATCCGGCAAACAACGGAACGAAAAAACCGTGAGAAAAATTCGGGTCATTCCACCAATCGCCGATGAGGGCCGCAACGATCGCATAGTAGAGATACACGACCAAGCCCAAAAGCAGAAGCGTCTGAATCCAAAGAGAGGTTGGAGACTCCGTTTGGGCTATCGCGGTGCCGCGAATCGCTGCCTCGTCAAGGGTATGGTTCACCTGGCCTCCACGTTGGCCATTTGATTCTAGCGCCCTTGAAATGTGATGCAAGAGGAGTTCCGGACTACCGCGCTCGAGCTCGAAACTCGACTGCGCCACGCGGAGGTTCGTTATCGAGAAGACTTCTCGATTACCGGCTGGTCATGATATTCAAAATAAAAGAATTAGCTGTTTTTATCCCTGCTGGAGTTGGACGACGCTCGGAGGAGATCAGAGTTCAATCTGGCGAACAAGGCTCCAAGTAGGGCCAATAGTGCTCAAATTGTCCCCGTCGATGGGATACTTTGGGAATAATTTTACCATCGGCGTTTGGGGTGTTGACGGGACTTGCCAGAGCAGATCAATGTGTAGCTGTCCAAACTTCTGTAAGCCATTGTATTTGCTAAACTTAAACAAACTCTAAGATCGGAGACCGGTAAGTGCGGCATGGTATCTCAGGTGCTTTGCCTTTACTGCCCCGCTTGAGCAGGTCATTCGGAGGTTGTTGGACAGATGTCACCAGAGGTAATCGAGTCGTTGAGTATCGTGGGGCTAGTCGCCGCGCGTTTAAATGGGGATGGGGCCTGCACCAGCTACCTAAGCGCCTCCATGAAAGCATTGGACCGGGTGATATCCGGCATAGCGGCGACCGATATCCCCATCCTTTTGATGGGAGACAGCGGTTCGGGAAAACAGGTCCTGGCAGCGGAAATCCACCGGAAATCGAGGCAGGCACACGCGCCATTTGTTCACGTAAGTTGCGGATCTATAAGTATTTCGGGTTTAAGCGAATGGCTGCAATCCCTGAACAGTACTGCCGACGCGTCGGGTGCAGGAACGCTTTTTCTTGATGAAGTCAGCCAACTTAGTTCGGACTGCCAGCGGCGACTGCTTCAGGCTTTGCCCGCAGGGAATGGGTTACCGGGCAGCAGCCGCTTTCAGCATAGGGTTATCTCCTCCACCCGGAAGGACTTGCAGGACGAGATGCGGGAGCACCGATTCCTCGAAGAACTATATTATCGCATCAACGGTGCCTGTTTGCGGCTGCCTCCGCTGCGGCACAGGCGAGAGGACATACCGCTCCTGATTGAGCACTTCCTCATCAAATACGCGGCTGCTTTCGAGCGCCCACTCCCTAAACTGGGTACAAGGACAGTCAGCCTGCTGTCAGAGCAAGCTTGGCAAGGGAATGTTCGGGAGCTTGAAAATGTAGTGAAGAAGATCGTCGCACTGGGAGACGAAGAGATCGCGATTGCTGATCTGCCCGGACCTGTGGGTCTTCGAGCCCCCGCCCTCGTAGAAGACGAGGGGATGTCGTTAAAGCGGGCGTCGCGGCAAGCGTCGATGCAAGCGGAGCGGGAGTTGATTTTGAAGGTTCTCAGCAAGACCAGATGGAATCGCAAACGCGCGGCACAAGAACTTCGCATTAGTTATAAGGCCCTGCTTTACAAGCTCAAGCAGATAGGTGTTGAAGATTCTTCGACCTCTTAAGGAGCAAGGCGAATGCGAATGAGGAAGTTGATCGGATTCAATCTTCTGCTAGGCCTGGCGCTCGCTGCGGCAGTATCCGCCCAAGAATCTGCACAGACCAAGCAGACAGAGCCGCCGAAGCAGGATGCCAAACCCCAGGCACCGGCGACTGCGGCAAAGCCAGTGGCAGCGACGACGGATCCCAATTACCAGATCGGCGCTGATGACATGTTGGACGTGAGCGTGTGGAACGAACCGCAGATATCGCGGTCCGTGCCGGTGCGCCCGGATGGAAAAATCTCGTTGCCGCTTTTGGAAGATATCCAGGCTGCAGGGCTCACGCCGACTCAACTTGGCGATCACATTACCGAAGGTCTGAAAAAGACGATGAAGGACCCGCAGGTGACGGTAATCGTCACGGCGGTGAACAGCCGCCGCTACTACGTGACGGGAGAAGTGCAACGCGCGGGGACGTACCCTCTGATTCCGGATATGTCTGCGCTTCAGGCGCTTGCAAGCGCGGGCGGGTTCACCGTCTTCGCCAATCGATCGAAAATCTACATCTTGCGACGAGATGAGAACGGTAAACAGCAGCGAATTCCGTTTGACTACGACAAGGTGGTAAAGGGGAAAAGCCAGGATGTGCCGCTGAAAGCCGGTGACACGATCGTAATTCCATAGGCGAACCGATGCTGACATCTGCAAAACTCTTGATCGGATCCGTGGCCTTGGCCGCGACGCTTGCTATCGGAACGTCTGCGTTTGCGCAGCAGACGAACCAGACACAATCGCAGCAAAACCAATCGCAACAAGGCCAGACGCAGCAGGGCCAAACGCAGCAAAAGCCGCTCGACACGCGAGTCAATCCGCCGGCGAACTCGAGCAGCGACACTTCGGATTCGGGTCAGGTGACGCCGGACACCCATTCGCTGTCTGGAGCTGAGACCTATGGAGTGGGAGGGATCGGCCACAGCTATTTTTTGCCGAGCCTCCAGTTTGCGGAATATGCGGATACTAACGACTCATTTGCAGGGAGTTCTGCGAACCTCGAACCAGTAACGCAGGTGGGCGGACAGCTGCTCTACAAGAAGATTCGGAGCCGCCAGGACTTCACAGTGCAGTACTCGGGAGGAGGCGTTTTTTACGACCGAGGCAGCGCGTCAAACTACACCTATCAGCAGATGGGAATTAGCGAAAAGTACAGTTGGCGTCGCGCATCGATTCAGCTGAGCGATTATTTCAGCTATCTGCCAGATTCGGGGTATGGCGCCGGAGGTTTCGGTACTTCTTTTGCCGGTGGTCCCCCGGGCTTATTCGGTATCGGCGGCATTCCATTTGGTCTGAACCCGGGTTTTCTATCGGATCAGTCAATATTCACGGCATTCGCGCGCCGCTATGACAACTCGAGCTTTGGTGAATTTGATTATCAGCTCTCGCCTCGCTCTTCCGTTACCGCGACCGGCGGCTACGACATGCTGCACTTCTTCGATTCTTCCCTTTTCAATTCGCATACTTACATTTTCCGCGGTGGCTACAATTACCAAGCGACGGCCAAGAGCACGATTAGTTTCATCTACACGGGAACTTTGTTCCGTTACAATCAATTCTCCGCAGACAACTTTCAAGTGCATATCGGGCAGGCGGCATACGGCCGGAGAATCACCGGCAGACTTGGGCTTCAGCTCGCGGCCGGTCCGCAAGTGATCGTTCCTTTGACCGGGAAGAATATTTATTCCTGGACGGTGAACTCCTCGCTCCGGTATGCCTGGCAGAGGGCGGATGTTGCGGTCGAGTACAACCGATTTACGAACAATGGTGGCGGGATTTATTTCGGCGCTTACGCGAACGAATTCCGCTTGGCGGGCGACCGGAGAGTCAGCCGGGCATGGACGGTTAACGCGAATATCGCTTACGCGCGCAACACTCCGATCCCGCTCGGAGTAATCGCCAACGGTACCCTCAATTCGTACGATTCGATCTACGCCGGAGTTTCAGCCTCCCGGCCTGTCGGCCGCTACATTTCGGCCTTTGCGAATTACAACTTTCAATGGCAGAGCCAGGGATTCTGCTCTATCGGCTTCGTCTGCGGCCCAAGTTTCACGCGACATGTGTTTGGAGTCGGATTCAATTGGAATTTCAGGCCGATAGGATCACCAGAAGACTTATTTCACGCCATCAGCGCAGGAAAGGCTAGGTAAAACGAATGATCGGTCAGCGCGAAATGAAATTGGACGATTACTGGGCGATCCTTCGCCGCAGAATGTGGGTGATCTTGGTCCCTGCGATCCTTGGCCCGATCGTCGCGGTGGCGATCACATTTTTCCTCCACGAGCAGTACAAGTCGACGACACTGGTGCTCGTTGAGGATCAAAAAGTTCCTGACAGCATCGCCCACTCTGTGGTTACGGATGACCTAAACGTCCGGTTGTCGAGCATGCAAGAACAAATTTTGAGCCGCACGCGGCTGCAGCCGATCATCGAGAAATTTGGTCTCTTCAAGGGCGACGTCAATAAACTTCCGATGGAAGATCTGGTCGACCGGCTTCGGACAGCAATTGAGGTCACGCCCGTTCGAGCCATGTCGGGAACTCGCCCCGGCGGACTGCCAGGCTTCTACATTAACGTCACGCTCGATAACGCACGAACGGCTCAGCAAGTGTGCGCGGAAATCACGTCGATGTTTACCGCACAGAATCTGAAGGATCGCGAAGCTAACGCACAGGGGACCACAAGCTTTATCCAGAGCCGCTTGGATGAGGCGCAGAAAGATCTGAATGACAAGGACGCGAAGCTGGCCACGTTTAAGGCCCAACACATCGGACAGCTTCCGACGGAGACCGACCAGAACATCAACATTCTTAATGGGCTGAACACGCAATTGGACGGCGTGAACCAGGCGATCAGCCGCGCGCAAACGGAAAAGGCGCTATTCAACTCCATGCTGACGCAGGCGCTCGCGACGGCTTCTAGCTCACAATCCAAGGGTGGGGATCCGGATGTTCTGCAGAAACAGATGGATGATCTGAGGAACCAGCTAGCGGTCGCGCAATCGAAATACACAGACGATCACCCGGACGTGAAGTCGCTTAAGGTTCGCATCGCCGATCTGCAGAAGAAAATCGACAGCGGGGAGACCGCGACAGCCGATAAGCCCCAGGACAATCCCGCTTCAGCGACAACTGCGAGTTCTGCTGCAGCGGACAAGCCCGGAGACAAGCCGGAGAAATCCACAAAGCCGGCGCTTCCGGAGACTCCGCAAGTCCAGCAGCTTCGGCAGCAGATCTTCCTTGCGGATCAGACGATCAAGGCAAAGAGCAAGGAACAAGCCGAGGTGCTGCAGAAGATTCACACGTACGAAGCGCGCATCCAGATGACGCCCGCGGTGGAAGAGCAGTACAAGGTTCTGAGCCGCGACTACAACACTTCCGTCGAGAACTATAACGACTTGTTGAAGAAGCTGAACGATGCCCAGATGTCCAAGGGCCTTGAATCGCGTCAGCTTGGCGAAACCTTCGACGTTATGGACCCGGCGAATTTGCCGGAGAGGCCGTCATTCCCCAATCGATGGATTTTCGCCGGCGGCGGATTGGCGGCGGGCCTGGCACTCGGTTTCGGCATGGCGCTGATTTTTGAAATGGGCGACAAGGCGATACGCACCGATCGCGACGTCGAGGCGCTTCTCGGGTTGCGCACGCTGGCGATGGTGCCGGTTGTCGGCGAGGAATCAGGTTCTGCGGCAAGCGCATCTCGGACGGTCAAACTCAAGAAGCGTCCAAAACCGCAACAGCAGCCGGTGGGAGCATAACAGGGCATGTATCGAAGTTTTTTTGGGCTACACGACAATCCGTTCAACGTTAATCCTGACCCGCATTTTCTCTACATGACGCGGCACGCTCAGGAGGCATTGTCGTGTTTGCTCTACGGTGTGCAGAGCCGCAAGGGCTTCATTCTGCTCACCGGCGAAGTCGGCACCGGAAAGACCACGCTTCTCAACAAGTTCCTTGACTGGCTGCACCGGCAGCGGGTTTCCACCGCATTTGTTTTTAATTCGCGCCTAAACGATATGCAGTTTCTCGATTTCATGATGGCCGATTTCGGCATCGCATGCGAATCCGAGCAGAAGAGCAAGATGCTGATTCGGCTGAATCAGTGGCTGCTAGAACGATTCCGGGCGGGCGAGGCGGCGGTGCTCATCGTGGACGAAGCGCAGAACCTCTCGAACGACGTACTCGAGGAGATTCGCCTGCTGACAAATTTGGAGACCGCCAAAGAGAAGCTCTTGCAGATTGTTTTGTGCGGACAGCCCGAACTCGAAACGAAGCTGCAAAAACCGGAGCTGCGCCAATTGAGGCAAAGGATCACGTTGCGAGCGCGCACGCATCCGCTTACGTTTGAAGAGACAACGGGTTACATCGCGGAGCGGCTGCGCATTGCCGGCGCCAGCGGTGAGCCGATTTTTTCGGCGGAAGCGATTCAAGCCATCCACCAGTATTCGCAGGGAATTCCGCGCGTGATCAATCTGCTGGCCGAGCACGCGTTGATCAGCGCCTTCGTCGATCAGCAGAAGCCGGTTCAGGCGAAGGCGATTATCGATGTCGCGCGCGAATTCGAACTGCATCAACTCGATTTCACGGCGACGCCAACGAACGGATCTGGTGAAAACGTACGCGTCGTCGAGGCCCTGAAGAATCTAACGGTGTTGGTGGAACGGTTGCGCAGGGGGGAAAAGATCAGTGAGGAGACGCTGAAACACGCCTATGAGCCGCATACATGAAGCGCTAAGAAAGGCCGCGGAAGAGCGCGCCGCGAATCCCCCGGCAGAAATGCCGATTAAGCCGTTCGAAACGACGGATCCGACAACGGGAGCCGCCCCCGTGGCTTCGCCGGCATCGATGTCCGCAAACGTTGCCTCCGCGACTGCAACGATGGCGCCGCCGGCATTCGGCCCGGAGTTGACCGTTGACGCGCTGCTTGCGAAAGCGTTGCACCAGGAATGGAAGCCTGGATCGAAGAAGCTTCTCTTCATGAACGGAAATGCGCAGGAGTCCGGAGCGGAGGAATTCCGGCGACTGCGGTCGAATTTGTATCAGCTGCGAAACACCCGCGAGCTGCGAACTGTGCTCGTGACAAGCGCGATTCCTTCGGAAGGCAAATCATTCGTGACCGCAAACTTGGCGCAGGCCATCACGCGCCAGCGGGAACGCCGCGTGCTGGTCATTGATGCCGATCTGCGCCTTTCGACCCTGCACAAGGCGCTGGGCGCCCCGCAAAGTCCGGGCCTCACCGATTATCTGCGCGGCGATGTTGATGAAGTGAATGCGATTCAACGCGGCCCGATCGACAATCTTTTTTTCATTGCTGGAGGCACGCCGACGACCAATCCCCTGGAGCTTTTGGGAAATGGCCGCTTTCGCAAGCTGCTCGATCGCGTGACGCCTGTCTTCGATTGGGTGATTCTGGATTCGCCACCGATGCTGCCAGTGTCTGACACCAGCGTGATGGCTGAGCACTGCGATGGAGTGCTGCTGGTTGTGCGAGCCAAGATGACGCCCTTTGACGTGATTCAGAAAGTGAAAAAGCAGCTCGGCGACAAGAAGATACTCGGCGTGGTGCTCAACGCGGTGGATGATCGCGACGCCTACGGCCCGAATTACTACTATTCGGGGTATTACGGCGCTGGGAAGCCGAAGAGCGGAGCCGTGCTGCAGGACGTTCACTGAGATTTTTCGGCTGGTGACACAGGGATCTTGAGTTTTTCCGCCCCTGAATCGAGATGATCAGGATATTCAACGCGTATTTTCCGACGCGAACACTCCTACTCGTGTTCACGGAGACCGTCGTCGCATTCTGCGCGCTGATCGGCGCGACCTACGTTCTATACGGCGGCGACAGCACAATTCTTTTGTTTTACGAAAACGGGGTGCTGCGGATCGGGATCGTCTGCGCGATTTGCGTGCTCTGCATCTACTACTATGATCTGTACAACTCCCTTGTCATCTCGAGCACGCGCGAGGTTGTAACGAAACTCGTGCAGGTTGTCGGCACGACCTGCATCATTCTCGCGGTGCTGTATTACCTCTATCCGGCAATCCAAATCCGCACCGGGCTTTTCGTTCCTGCCGTTTTGTTCATGGGAATCTGCCTCATCGGATGGCGGCGCGTTTTTGCGATCGTGAATCGCTCACAACGGCTGGCAGAGAGAGCGATCATCCTCGGCGACGGTCCGTTGGTGCTCCCGTTGTCAAAGGAAATTGAGAACCGGCCGGAGCTGGGCTTTCGCGTTGTTGGGTTCGTGGGTGATCCGAACGTTTCAATGAACGGATTGAGCCGCCTAGGTGCAATCGATGAAATTGGCGAGGTCGCTGCGGAGCGAAAGATTGAACGAATAATCGTGACCATGGGAGAGCGGCGCGGAAAGCTCCCGGTGGAAAAACTGCTGAATATGAAGATGAAGGGCGTGATGATTGAGGATGGGAACGCCTTTTACGAGACCCTAACCGGCAAAGTCGCTTTGGAGTCGCTACGCCCGAGCCAATTATTGTTCTCGACCGGCTTTTTCGCGTCCCGTGGAATGCTAATTACGAAGCGGCTGCTCTCCGTGGCGCTGTCTCTGGTCGCACTCGTAATTACGGCTCCGGTCATGTTGGTCGTAGCGTTAGCGATCTTGATCGATAGTGGCCGCCCCGTGCTCTTTCGCCAGAAACGCGTCGGAAAAGACGGACGAATTTTTACGCTCTATAAATTCCGTTCGATGAAGATCGAGGGCAATGTGAATGCGGCAGGAAACGGCAAAGCACAGCCTGCCAAATCGAACGATGAGCGGTTTACACGAACTGGGAGGATGATTCGCCGATTGCGCGTTGACGAACTGCCGCAGCTCTACAACATATTGAAAGGTGATATGTACTTTGTAGGGCCGCGCCCATTCATGCTGGAAGAGGAAGAGCAGCTTTCGCTGCAGATCCCGTTCTACAAGCAGCGTTGGGCCGTCAAGCCCGGCGTGACCGGCTGGGCGCAAATCAATCGGCCCTACTGCGTCACGCTCGAGGACAACCTCGAGAAACTTTCGTACGACCTTTTCTATGTGAAGAACATGTCGGTCGGACTCGACATGCTCATTCTGTTTCAGACTGCGAAGACGCTATTGCTGAGAAGAGGCTCCCGCTGACCGGCGCAAGAAGCTGATCACTACCCATGACTGCCAAAATCGCATTCTGGATTAGCGTTTCGTGGGTCGGCTACGTATATGTCGGCTATCCAGCAGGGCTCTGGCTACTCGGGAGCATTCGCCGCCGGCGGTTCGCTTGTTCAGAAGATTCGCTACCTACCGTCTCCGTCCTCGTTTCCGCCCGCAACGAAGAAAAAGACATCGGCTGGAAGGTTCGCGATACGCTGAACTGCGATTACCCGCCTGAAAAAATCGAGATGCTCGTTGCGTCCGACGCCTCGGACGACGGCACTGACGACGTACTGCGATCAATCGCTGATCCGAGATTTCGATTTGTGCAGAATCCGCGCCGAATGGGCAAGAACCTGACCTTGAACCGGCTAACGGAGATGGCTACGGGTGAGGTTCTGTTTTTTACCGACGCAAATTCCCATATTCCCGCCGACTGCTTTCGCAAAATGACAGCTCACTTCGCCGATCCGAAGGTTGGCTGCGTTACAGGGTGGGAGCGCGCCGAGGAAGAGGGCGCGGATCCGGGGATGTCTGCGGGCGGAGGCGCTTACCTTGGCTACGAAGCGACCATAAATTCGTTGGAAAGCGCTCTTGGCTCAGTGCTCGTTTGTGACGGCTCCGTATTTTGCATGCGCAAGTCGCTCTTCGCGCCGGTACAGCCGGACCTGGCCAATGATCTCGAGTTGCCACTCCGAATCGGAGCACAGGGCTATGCGGTGTTGTACGAACCACAGGCGTACTCGACGGAAAAGAACACTTCTTCACCTTCAGAAGAATTCAATCGCCGGCGCCGCATTTGCGGACAAGGAATTCTTGGCTTCTGGCGTCTCCGCCAGCAACTCACCGGACTTCGCGCCTGGCAATTCATCTCGCGAAAACTGATGCGGTGGCTGGCGACGATTCCGATGACGGTAGCGCTGATAACGAGCGCTACGCTGGCCTCGAATCGATTCTTTTTGGTCCTGTTCATTTTGCAGGCGTGTTTTTACATAGCGGCGCTGCTCGGCTGGTTTCTTGTATCCGTCATGAAGAAGAGCAGCCGGCTGCTGGCGCTCCCGTTTTATTTCATGCTGGTGAATCTGAGTGCGGTGACAGGAATCGTCGAGGCCTGTCTGGGCAGGCGATTCGCCGTCTGGGAGATTCCCACTCTTTCCCGCGGGCGCGAGGAGACGCAATGAGCGTTGCCTCTGCCACACGCGGGACACCGGAGGGGATTGACGTCCCTTCCTCGTCCGCGATTCCACACTGCGTTTTTTCGGTGGATGTCGAAGATTGGTTTCATATTCTAGATCTGCCCTCCACTCCCCCCGTAGCAAAGTGGGATTCGCTTCCGTCGCGAGTGGGAAACAATTTCCAGAAGCTCTTGGATATTCTTGATGAGACGGGAACGAAGGCTACGTGCTTCTTTCTTGCTTGGGTCGCAAAAAAGTTCCCGCACTTGGTGAATGAAGCGTCGCGGCGCGGCCACGAAATCGCCTCTCACGGCTTCGCGCACCGTCTCGCCTATGAACTGGGCGCGGAAGCGTTTTTCGAAGATTGCCGCGTCTCTAAACAAATCCTGGAAGATATCTCCGGCTCGCCCGTGCTCGGGTATCGCGCGGCCGGGTTTTCCACGACCAATGATTGCGGCTGGTTTATCGAGAAGCTGGTCGAGGCGGGCTACAAGTACGATTCGTCCATTTTTCCGGCGCGCAGAGGGCATGGAGGAATTGAAGGCGCGAGGCGTGAACCCCACACAGTGAATTGTCCTGCGGGCGAGATCGTGGAGTTCCCCGTTACAGTTGAAACTTTCATCGGCCGGCCGATGTGCTTTTTTGGCGGCGGATACCTCCGGCTGTTCCCATATTCTCTAATTCGCCGGATGTCTCTCGCCGTTTTGCGGTCGGGTCGGCCGGTTCTTTTCTACATTCATCCACGCGAGATCGATCCTAATCATCCTCGCCTCGCGATGAACGCTAAGCGGCAGTTCAAATCCTATGTGAACCTCCGCACCACTGAGCCGAAGATCCGGCGCATCCTGAAGGAATTCAAATTCAAGACATTTGCGGAGCTTTTCGCCGAGCAGCACTCCGCAGCCGCCGGCGCCGTCTCGTGTCTCAAGTCCAGTGCGAGGCCGAGTTACGGCGAGAAGACTTTTGCCACGCGCGGTGAAGCGTGAACGTCGAGCTCATTCAAGACGCGGCCCGCTGGGACGCATTTGTGAAGGACCATCCTCAATCAACTCACTATCACGAATGGGTTTGGCGCGAGCTGATCGAAGAGACATTCGGCCATCAGGGATTCTACCTGGCCGCTACAGATCACTCCGGCGTTCACGGTGTGCTTCCCCTGGTACAAATGAAGAGCCGTCTCTTTGGCCGGTCGCTGGTCTCTGTGCCGTTCTCGAGCTACGGAGGAATCCTCACTGAATCAGAGGCGGCCCGCGACGCTTTGGTTCAGGAAGCCCAGCGCCTCGCGCGGGAGCTGGGCGTCGAGCACATCGAAATGCGTCAAGGCGCTTCCTTGGAAGTCCCCTGGCATGATTCCACTGCGAAGCTGACGATGGAAGTACCACTGCCTGCGAAAGTGGATCTGCTCTGGAATAGCCTCTCTTCTGGCATGCGAAATAAAGTGCGTAATGCGCGGAAGCAGGGCCTCCGGGTCGAGTGGGGCAAAGGCGAACAAGTTGAAGCTTTCTACCGGATTTTCGCGCGAAACATGCGCGATCTTGGCACGCCGGTTTATCCCCGCACGTGGTTTGAAAACCTCGCTCGGCATTTGGCGGACCACGTCCACTTGGTCACTCTCTGGGACGGAGGTGAAGCCGTCGCCTCGGGACTGGTCATCGTTCACGGAGGCATAGCGGAATTTCCGTGGTCCTCCGCGCTTCGTGAATCTCGCAAAAAATACTCCGCAGTGTTGATGTATTGGGAGCTGCTCGAGTGGGCGATCAATAACGGTTTCCATACCGTGGATTTCGGGCGCTCTTCTGCGGGCAGCGGCACTCACGAATTCAAGCGCCACTGGGGAGCGAAGGAACGTCCCCTCCACTGGTATTTTTGGCTAGCGCAGGGTCAACAACTACCGGGCCTCCACGCCGACAATCCGAAATTCCGCCTTGCGACGCAATTGTGGCGACGCCTGCCGATTCCCGTGGCCAATTGGCTCGGTCCGCGCATCGTTCGCGCGATTCCCTAGATGGCCCGGAAATGACGCCAACTTTCTCCAATCAGGCTCCGACTGAAACCGCCGTCAGGCTGGGAACTCACTCGGAGACGAATTCTTCGATTAACGCGGGATCTTTACGGCAAGATCAGCTTGCCGAGCCCGCTACCTTTTATTTTTGGCGCGGGCGTGTCGCGCTTTACGCTCTTCTGAAAGGGCTGGGAATCGGGGAAGGCGATGCGGTAATTGTTCCGGGCTTTACCTGCTTCGCTGTGCCCTCGGCAGTGTTGTTCACCGGCGCGCGTCCTATTTATGCAGATATCGACCCCGCGACTTATAACGTCTCGCTGGAATCGCTGCAGAAACTCGATGCAGTTCAGCGCGAGTTGCCGATCAAAGCCATAGTCGTCCAGCACACATTTGGCGTTCCTGTCGATTTGAACCGCATTCTTCCCTGGGCGCGAGAGCGCGGAATCGCCGTCATCGAGGACTGTGCACACGTCTGGGGCAGTCGATACCGCGATTCGCGCGGAGAATGGCGAGACCTCGGCACTTTTGGCGACGCCGCTTTTTTTAGTTCTCAGTGGACTAAACCGGTTTCCACCGGACTCGGCGGCTGGACGGCGGTCAGAAATACTGTGTTGGCGCAAAACGTTTCTAATTTCTATCAAACCGGATGCCCCAGTCCTACGGCTGCGGCATCAGCACTTTTGCGTATCCAGGTCACCATAAGGTCAATGTTATCAGCCAGTTGGATTCAGTCTGCGATTAAGGTGGGCTACCAAGCTCTCTATCGCCGAGGGTTACTCGTGGGAACCTCGACGCCTGCCGAGCTACAAGGCCGTATGCCCGTCGGCTACGCTAAACGGATGTCGAGCTTCCAGCGCCGCCTTCTAACAAAGCGCCTCAGGAGCGACGCTGTCCTTGCCCATCGCCGCCGACTGAAGTCCATCTATGACGGGCTCTTGGCGGCAGCCGGGTTGCCTGTGTTTGAGATCCCAACGTTTTCCGACCCGGTTTTGCTGCGCTATCCGATTCGAGTTTCAGACAAGAGGGCAGCCCTCGCTCTTGCCGAGCGGCACCACGTCGAACTCGGAGATTGGTACACCTCTCCGGTTGATCGTCCAGAGAATCTCAATGGTGAAGTTTTCGCGTATCCCGACGGGATGTGCCCCGAAGGAGAGCGAGCAGGCCGGGAAGTGGTGAACTTGCCGATGCATTTGGGAATTGACGAGCGGCGCGCGCGCCAGATCGTTCAGCTCTTGAAGGAGGCGGCGTGAGCGCAGCCGCGCTTCCTCGGACGAACGGCGGGCAGGAACGCCATTTGAGCGTGTTCGTGCTCATCGATGCTCTTGGTTGGAAGTATCTCGAAGGGAGACAGTTCTTAAACGAAGAACTGCCGTATCGCCAGCCGCTCCGCACCGTTTTGGGTTTCAGCTCGGGCGCAATCCCCACGATCCTGACCGGTGTTTTCCCCTCGCAACACGGGCACTGGAATCTTTTTTACTATGATCCTGTCAGGTCACCATTCAAGTTTCTTCGGCTCTTCGGATTCCTGCCGGACTACTTGCTCGATAATCGCCTGACGCGAAAAACCGTAAAAGAACTAGGCCGGAAGATTATGGGCATGGGACCGCTATTTGAATGTTGCGTCAGCCCTCGTCTGATGCCGTTTTTCAATTGGGTTGAGCGCCGAAACATCTATGACTATGGGGGCATTACCGGGGCAGCTTCAATCTTCGACACGCTTCAGAAGCGTGGCGTCTCGCACCGAATTTATACCTACCATGACGCGACGGATGCGAACATTCTGCGTCAAGCAGAAAGCGACATTCGGCAGGGCAACGCTCAGTTCTATTTCGTCTATTTAAGTGAGATGGACATGTTCCTGCATATGAATTGTAACGACTCAGGGAAAATTCAAGACCGGCTGCGATGGTACGAAGAGGGTGTTTCCCAGCTGATAAGTGCGGCGCGTTCCCGCGACGCAAGCTTCACGTTTTCGATTACTTCGGATCACGGCATGACGCCGGTACATGACAGGTTTGATCTGGTCGGCGAGGTTGAAAAGCTCGGCCTTCGGATGCCGGGAGATTACCTCGTTGTGTACGATTCCACGATGGCGCGATTCTGGTTCTTCAATGACGCTGCGCGCGGCAAAATCGTTCAGACGCTGTCGAAGATTTCGTGCGGCAGAGTCTTGTCCGATTCGGAACTGAAATCGCTAGGCATCTATTTCGAGGATCGCAGGTACGGTGAGGCAATTTTTTTGCTAAGTCCCGGATGGATGATCTCGAAAGGGGATTTCAACGGGCCAAGCTGGATGCCGTCGGGTATGCATGGATACGATCCCTTCGATTCATATTCAGATGCAATCTACCTCAGTAATCGAAAACCATCCTCGCCGATGACGGCAGTACAGCAAGTTCATGATCGGATGGTAGAAGCCGCCGGAGTCAGGGAATGAGTGCGTCTCGCTTGAAAGTCATGCTGTTCGGAAACGCCAAGATTCGAGCTGGCGTCGAGGAACATATACTCCAACTATTGACGGGTTTCGATCGCGATATTTTCGACCTTCATCTCGCCTGTACCCACGAACTCGCGGATCTACTCTCTCCGGATCTCCCTAAAGACGTAAAGCTCGCGCCTCTCGACTTGGACCGTTTTACAGATCTTACAGGGGCGATCAAGCTGGCAGGCGCTATAACCCGCTATCAAATCGACCTTCTGCATTGTCATACTTTTCGAGCGAGCTTTTTCGCTTCTCCGCTGGCTCGGATATGCCGCGTGCCGGTGATCATCGAAACCTCCCACGGACGCGAGGTGTGGAGGCGCGGCTGGCTAAAATCGAAGTTCTATATCGATCGAATGGCGTCGTCGCTGGTCGATCATTTTGTAGCGGTGTCGTCCGCCACCGCAGAATTCCTCATCCAGACGAAGCGCATCGCGCCTCGAAGGATTTCAGTGATCCGTTCGGCAATCGATTTGCGGAATTTCGATCCTCGTCGCGAGCCGCCTCCGGGACTGAGGGAGCGGCTCGGTTTCGGGCCATCTGACCGGATCATCGTCGTTGCCGGCCGACTTGAACCTCAAAAGGGCCATGCCGTATTGCTGCATGCGATGCCGCTCATTCGGGCTAAATACCCTCAGGTTCGGCTAGTTTGTTTGAGTGACGGATCGCTGCGGCCTTCGCTGGAAGCTAAGGCGTTGGAATTGGGTATCGGCGAGTCCGTGCGATTCGTTGGGCGCCAACCTGATGTGCGAGATTGGCTGGCATTGGGTGAGATCTCCGTCCTACCCTCCTTGTTCGAGGGCCTGCCTCTGGCGGCTATCGAAGCCTTGGCTCTCTGCAAACCGGTGGTCGCATCGCACGTAGATGGCACTCCTGAGGTAGTTCTTAATGGCCGCACAGGATTGACTGTTCCACCGAGCGATCCTGAAAAGCTTGCTGAAGCAATCTGCAAGATGCTTCAAGACCCCGAGAGCGCGAAGCAGATGGCTATGAACGGTCGCGAACTGGTAAAGCGGGAATTCAGTGTTGAAACCCTCGTGCAACGTACTCAGGACCTTTACCTGGGACAGTATCGACGAAAGACAGGTGAACCCACGGTAAGCTCGAAGCTATCGGTCGCAAAAGATCGCTCCCTCAGCGAATCCGAGAGAGGTTCAGGCACTTATCGCGCCGACCTTCGACTCAGACATGAAACAGTCAGTGGAAGCGACCATCACATGCAGTGAGCGGCCCCTATTCGGAATTGCCGAAGCAACTGTGAACCAACCACCTACATTCGCGGATAGCACGAACGTCGAACGGCCAGTTGCGAACGAGGCCATTGGCGATACAGAAGTCCTGGCCGCCCAAGCTCTTCTAAAGCGCGTGCTGGCGGCCGAATCGGCAACCCATGTTCAGCAACAATTCCTCGAAACTGCCAGGGCGCTCGTTCTCACGGGAAGTTTGGCGAGAAATGAAGCTACGCTCGCACGCTCGAATGGCGAGTGGGTTTCAAACAGCGACGCCGATTTTTTTCTCATAATTCGCGATGGCGCCCGGCAACCGAATGCGCGCCAACTTTCTGAACTCTCTGTCTTGCTTGAGCAGAGGTTACTCGATCAAAAATTTCGCGTTCAAGTGGGAATTAACTCTGTCGATTCAAATTATCTGAGAAATCTGCCCCGACACATAGCGACATTCGAGCTCCGGGAGTGCGGCGAAGTAATGTGGGGAGATCCGGAGGTATTGTCGCTGATCCCTAAATTTCCGCCCGAACTGATCTCGAAAGAAGATGCCTGGCGAATGCTCTGTAACAGAAGTATTGAGCTTTTGGGGTCTTTGAGCTCCAGCGAGATCTCCGGCAAAGACGGGAAGCTCGTCGAATACGCAACAATTAAGCTCGTGCTCGATTCGGCGACGTCGTATCTCGTCTTCCGTGGCGCGTACGAACCGACCTACGCCGCTCGCGAAAGTCGTCTCCGTCAAATTCTGAAAATTCCCTTGGAAACACCGCCACCTTTTGACCTGGAACGGTTTGGAGAACTTGTTAGTCGTTGTACTTGGTTAAAGGTCGCATCCCACTCCACCGACGCGGAGATCCCGACATGGCAAATCGCGACGGATTTTGCGCTAAAAATATGGCACTGGGAGTTGGTCCAACTTACCGAGTATCAGCAGTCGGCGACCGACATAGAACTTTGGCGAAATTGGGCGGGAAAACAAAGCGGCCGTGATCGCTTTCGTGCGTGGGTCTCTGCAACTCGCCGCTTGCGCTGGAGTGAGCGCGGAAAAAACTCGTTTCGATGGGTGCAGCTTGCAGGGAACGCCACTCCCAGGTACTGGATCTACCTTGCGGCTAACACAATTCTGTCGCAGGCAGTCGGTCAGCGGAGTTTGGCCGCTAAGGTTTCCACGGACGAGTGGAATCGAATTGTCGAGACGCTTCCGGACAATAAGACGCTCAGTGGTTCTTCGACCCGCAGCTTGGCAGCGCTCGCAGAAGCGCTAACCTGGAATTACAAGAGGTTTCTCTTTGGCACGCTTGCTTAGAACTCGCAAATTGCATACAGGAGAGAAAACGGATT
This sequence comes from Candidatus Acidiferrales bacterium, assembly GCA_035710585.1. Taxonomy (GTDB): domain Bacteria; phylum Acidobacteriota; class Terriglobia; order Acidiferrales; family UBA7541; genus DASTCZ01. Next base: position 40,667 of record DASTCZ010000077.1, read on the forward strand.
GATGCACGACTCGGTGAAGTCAAAGGTGATTTTGCGAAGTACCCGGGAGCTCTCGATTGCCGAAGCTGTCCGAGAGTGTCTGGACTCTCTTAATTGGCGCGACGTAGTCACCCGCGACGCAACCGTTGTAATCAAGCCGAATCTGTGTACCGCAAAAAAAGAAATCGTGATCGGCGCGAACACTAACGTCGCAGTCGTGCGCGCGGTTTGCGAAATCTTGCTCGAACGGACGAACCGAATTTACATCGGCGAATCCGGGCATCTTCGCCAGTCTCCCGACGATTGCTTCCCCGCCGCGGGCTATACTGACATGGCCGCAGAACTCGGCATCCAGCTCGTGAATTTTTCAAAAGGACCGACGATTGCGCGTGATTGCCCGCCCGCCGGACAGATTCAGATGCCGAAGCTTTTGCTTGAGTCGGACGTCTACATCAACATTCCCGTGCTCAAGACCCACGCGCTCACTTATTTCACTTGCTCTCTGAAGAACCAGTGGGGCTGCGTCCCAGACGCTCACGATCGCCTGCGATTTCACAAGTACATCAACCCAATGCTCTCATCGCTTCAAAAAATGCTTCAGCCAAAGCTCGTGATCGTCGACGGCACTTTTGGAATGGAAGGGCGCGGACCAGTTGCCGGACCGATCCGCAAAATTGATGTGATCCTGGCGAGCCCTGATGGCGTCGCCGCCGATGCCACCGCGGCTCGGCTGGTCGGTCTTGATCCATCGCGCGCGAAGCACATCGTGCTCGCTGAACAAGCCGGGCTAGGCTTTGCCTCCGCCGGCAGAATCGATGTCGATGGCGATTGGAACGCGCTCTCGACTAAATTTCAGCCGCCGCCGCGGGATTTCGCAAACCGCGCGATGTTCCAAGTAACTCAGTATCCGTGGTTCGTTAAAAATGTTCTTGCCAACGATACCATCTACTATCCCGTTCGTGATTTCGTAAAGTTCTTACGCCGTGTCGGTATCGTCGGAGGTTAGCATCCCACCTGCGGTTTGAGGCGCCATTCCTTCGTCTAAGCCCATCCTTCAACCTGGATCATCGAACTACATGGAAGGTTGGGTCTCTCGAAGCATCTTTACCGGCGAGGTTAGGTGAACTGCAAGCAATGAAGGCTCGTGGATAGGATCAGAGACCAGAACACTAATCTTTACGAATCCGCCCTGCTTCATCGACATAGTGCGAGACTTTTGCGCGATATAATTGGAGCGTAGACAAATTTCGGCAGTACGACTGCAGAAGCTTCTGGGAGTGTGAATGGAAGCTGCCGGCGAACCCCTGGTAAGCGTCATCATTCCGTACTACAAGCGTTCGGAAACGATTGCTGAGACGCTAAACTCAGTTCTGAAACAGGACTACCACGCCAGTGAGATCATCGTCGTCGACGATCACTCGGAAGATGACCTGTCGAAGATAGCTGCCGGTCTGTCCAGGGAAATCCAAATCGTGGAAATGCCTTCGAATCAAGGGGCCTGTGCGGCCCGAAACGCTGGAATCGCCGCGTCAAAAGGTGAGGTTCTGGTTTTTCTCGAGGACGACGTCAGTTTCCTGTCGAAGTCTGAGATATCGAAGATTGTACGAATCTTTCAAGATAGGCCGGCGTATCATGTTTTGTCGCTAAAGATTTGTGACCCGGACACAGGAGAACTTCGCCTTCGCGAATGGTGCCATCCTCGATATTGGAAGAAATACTCTGAAGAGGAATTCGAAACGCTTTGGTTCGGCGAGGGAGCTTCCGCGTTTCGGCGGGAAGTATTCAAGAATTGCGGCTGTTACTTCGAACCGTTCTTCTATGGTGCCGAGGGTGATGACCTTGTGATCCGGATATTCAATTCAGGGTACCGGATACTTTACGTTCCACAGATTCGAGTGGGCCACCGAAGTTCAGATAAAGGCCGAACGAGTCACCGGCAATATTATTTCTTCACACGAAATTACGTTTGGACAGCATACAAAAACTATCACTTCATCCTGGCCCTCCGTTATCTTTTTTCGAAACTCGCCATGATGTTCTACTTCGCAGCCAGAACAGGAAGCGTTGCTTCCGTACTAAAAGGGCTCCGCGACGGGTTTAAAGGTCTTCCGGCATTGAAACCGTACCGCGCCGTCGCAACCAAAGACACAATCCGATACATGAGTCAGCTGGAGCGGCTGCGTCCCGGGATTTGGACTCGGCTTGCAAGACACAGGCTGACCCCACAGATTTGATTATATGTGCGCGCATCGAGGAGATTTCCGCGAATCTAATGTTGACCAGACCGTAGAGCGGATCGCTTAACGAAATGATTTTCTTCTATCTTATTCTGTTGACGTGCGCCGTTCCGAATCATCCGTGGTTCGGCAGCGAGGTCGGTGGCGTCACGCTATTCAAGATAACGGGGGCGTGTGCTGTTCTTTATGCGACTCTTCGGCTTGCTACGAGGAAGTCATTTCCGCCGTATCTTTCGTCGTGGCCCGTAAGAATCTTCATACTTTTGTTTCTCATTGCACTCCTCTCCTACAGTTTCACAAGCGGTTGGACAGGAATCTCAGAAAGCCCCATAGCCACGTACGTGTCTCTTGTAATGCTCTTCTTCGTTACCGTGACCGTTGTTGATTCCAAGCAACGACTTCGGACCAGCCTGCTGTGTTTGATTGGAGGCCTCGCGCTAGCTTCTCTTTACACACTTCGCGAATGGCAAAAGGGGGGCTTTGGAACCGATCGTCCTGGATATGTTGCGGGTGACGCCAATTTCTTTGCGGCTGCGGCGCTCCTGACAATGCCTCTGGCATATTTATTGCTTAAAGAAAAGCGGCCAATGTGGGAAAAAATATTTTGCGGTACTTGTTTACTTGCCACGGTCTTAGCGAGCCTTACCGCCGCTTCTCGAGGGGCTTTCATCGGACTTGCTTTCACGTATTTGTATCTGTTGATCCGATCGAGACGCAAATTGGCGCTGCTTTTCTGTGCATTGATCTTGGTGCCTGTGGTTTTATTCGCCCCGACGTCTCCGCTCAGGCGAATCCTTCACCCGGACTACGGGGACATCTCCTCGACAGCAACGCACCAAGCTCTGTGGCGCGCGGGATTGGGGTTCATAGCGCAGCATCCGCTTTCTGGCATCGGATTAGGCCAGTTCAAGTCGGAAACTGAACGCCAACAGATTCTGCAAGACGCATCGGCGGTAGGACATAACACCTACATCGAGATCGGAGCCGAGCTCGGAGTCCCGACGCTGCTTCTATTCATAGCGATGCTGATATCGCTTTTTTTCTTGCTCGAACGGACACGCCGGGACGCGCTGATCCGGGGCGATCTCTTTCTCCAGGACGTGACATTTGGTCTGCAGGCCGGCCTGGTAGGATTTGCACCGGCAGCCTTTTTTTTCTCGGCGGAGTACGAGAAACCGTTCTGGATCGTCGTGTTTTTGTCGGCGTGTGCCCGTCGAATGCTGGATGTGCAAACAGCAGCGGAAACCGACACGCCGCTATCAGAGCAGCAAAGCGAACTTCGTGGAGAATTTGATCCTCAGCGTGTAACAAATTGACAAAGTCTGGTACAGGACCTGTTTCGGCTGATGAGCTGAAAACTAACGCATCGCTATATCTGACACCGGTCGAAGACACAGGTATCGCGGCGACACGGGTCGAGCCGGCATGTTGCGGGTAACCCCTGAGGGATCTATCTCTGAAAACCGATCGGATGCGAACGCCTTTGGAGTCTAACTCTTGCTTCCCGTTATGGGTATGAGCGACACATTTTCCGTGATTGTTGCTACCAAGAATCGACCTGCCGATCTGGGCAGGCTATTCGACACTTTGCGGCAGCAAACATCGATGCCGGACGAACTCATCATTGTCGATCAAAGTGAAGACGCGAAGACCTCAGAACTGGTCGCATGTTTCACTCAAAAGTATTCGTCGGGACTGAAGTTGAAGGTCGTGTATGTGCACCGCCTAGATTGCGTTGGCGCGGGGCCAGCGCGCAACATTGGCATCGAATGCGCGAGCGGCATGGTTCTGGTCTTCCTCGACGACGACGTTCTGCTCGACGCCACCTTTATCGAAGAATTGAAAAACGCACTCCGTGCCCGCCCGGATTTGGGCGGTGTATCCGGAGTGGTGAAAAATTATCAACGGCCGCCTTTTTCCAAAAGAGTCCTGCTACGGGTCTTTTGGATTGGGCCATTTCACGATGAACGACAACCGATCTATTGGAAGGCCGCTCGGCTGAAGGGGGAAAAACTGATTCCGGCAACCCGCTTCGGGTCCGGCCTGATGGGCGTTCGCCGTTCCGCACTCGGAAATCTCCGCTTTGACCCTTACTACGACGGACCGGGTGAAGATGTCGAAATAACATGGCGAATCGGCCGGAAAGCTCCGCTCGTCATAGCGCCCAGGGCGCAACTGATCCACGCTCACAGCCCGAGCGGACGCGTTCGCGCTCATTGGTTGTTTCCCGAAGCGCGTTCCGCGGCGTATCTGTATGAAAAGCTATGGTTCGGCAAACTGTGGTATCGCGCCTGTTTCGGATGGTTGAAGTTTGGCCTGATACTGACCGCTTTCGCGGCTAGTCTCAGAAACGGTTCGCTTGAACCTTGGCGGGCTTATCGAAGTGGGCTCACTCTTGGACGTTCGCAGGGAAGCAAGAAATCCCCTTAGGGACCATGATGTCGAGTTTTAGATTTGAAGCGCTCTTGTCCGATTTTAGAAAGTCATGCCTAAGTGGCGTATCGGAAGCTCAAATTGTGCCTGGGAATCTGGAGAGCCTTCCAGCCTCGTCGGCCTGATTTCATGAATGACTGCCAAGATTAGCGATTTAACGCCGGCGAAGGGTTCGTTGCTTGGAATCGAAGGGCTAGGATACTGAGGACGAGACAAACACATAGAGAAACTATGGCCGATGCCGTCCCGCGCACATTCGATCACACTTCGGACATCCAAACTCGCGTCACACGAGGTGTCCGCACTACCTTTCTATTGTCACTCCTCTCCGTTCCAGTTGGTTACTTAACGCAGATTTTCCTGGCACGCACTTCCACGGAAGCCGTTGGGATCTTCGGAGCCGTGGTGCTTTGGTCTACGTTTGCGCAAAGCTTCTACTATTTCGGGGGCAATGCCGTAGTCATCAGATATTTTCCGGGCCTGGCTTCCAATCAGCAGTCGCAATTCCTTCGGTCATACACAATGTTGTTGCTTGCGCTGACAGTCCCCGGCGTTTTTCTTCTGTTCCGCACTTCACTTCATTCAAAGCTCACCACGGGCACCCTGGCCAACTTTTCAGTTGCGCTTTACCTGGCAATTGCGCTCGTAAATGTGTACCAGCAGCTTTACATCTCTGCGCTTAAAGCGATGCTCGATCTCGAGGTCGCGCAAGTGCTGTCACGGGTTACGACTCTGGGGCAATTCGGCTTGTATGGCGTGATGTTTTTCTTCGGGCGTAAGTGGTTTCTGTCTCATTTGGTATTGACCATCATCGCCGGGCACTTGTTCTTCGTCGGGTTGTCGCTCCTGCTGGCGGTGTACTTCCTCTTCCGGAGGCTCCCGGTTCGTTCGATCGGACGATTGTGGCGGTTTCCGCCGGGATTTTGGAAGTTCTCGTTTTTGACCGAACTATCGACTTTGGTTTCCTTCCTGTACGGCCGAATCGACCAGGTGGTGGTGCTGATCTATGCAAGCATCAGCGGATTAGGAATTTACTATGTGTTGTCGCAGCTTTCATCGTCGATCCAGCTTCTTTCGACTTTCTTCCTCGATTCGATATTTCCCGCGATAGCCAGCGTCCATGTTCGTCTGGGCGCAGGTGCGACCCGGCAGCTGTATCGGCGCAGCGCGCGTATCAATCAATTGATTGTTACGGGTTCATGCCTGGTGATCCTTTCTTTTCATTCACTGGTTCTCGCTACGTTCGGACGCGATTATCGGAATTACTCGGCAGTTTTGATCGTTCTGGTTGCCTTTTCCGGACTCAATAGTCTAGGCACCCTGAATGCCTTTACCCTCACCGGTACGGGTAAAATCGGAATGTTGATCTGGAGTCAAAGCTCCCAGGTCTTGGCTTTCGTTGCGCTATTCGGAGTTTTTCACGGTGGCGATTCACTATTGCGGCTCGCGCTTGCCCAGGGAGTCGCGATGACGCTCGGGCTCCTTGTCACGATTATTGCTGTGAGGATTCAGCCGCAACTGCGAATCGGCGTCCCTCGGGAGTTTTGGGCCTCCGCAGCTGCGATTTCGGGAACCGTTCTTTTCCTGCTTAAGGGGCAACGCTTCGGCTCAATATGGTCTGCGGCTGGATTATTCATCGCAGCGTTCGGCTTGTTCCTTCTTCTGGGAGGCTATACGCGCGGCGAGCTTGCCTCGCTGCTCGCGTTCGTTCACCCTTCGATTGCGCCCAGCAATGTTGCGACTCGGCAGATATTTGATCTCTCTGCAGATTCTGATCCTGACAAGGATCGTCGCGGGCCCGCATGACTTCCGCATGCGTTCTGGTGTTGAACCCGCCGGAAGCTTCCTGAACTGGTATGCCCGATAACCCCATACCCTACCCGAGCTCGACTTCGAGGCCCCGGAGTCTGTTCGTTTCAAATATCGTTCCGTGGCCGCTTGATTCTGGAAATCGGCAGCGCACGTTTCATTTGCTGCGGGCCATTTCATCGATGAGCGAAGTGACCCTCGTTTGTTATACGGAACCCGGCGATGAATCGAATCTGCGGGCTCTCTCACCTCTAGCCCCAAGAGTACATTCGGTGCCGCGCTCGACCTGCCAGTTCGAGCAAGCGCGCCAACTTCCATTTGTCCGCCGAATGGCCTATTGGACGCGCGAGCATTTTCACCCCTCGCAATCCGCGCTGGTTCAGAATTGGTTTTCTCCTGTAGCTCAGGATCTGGCATGGAAATTGTCGGCGGAGAAATTCGACCTGGTTTGGGGAGAGCGTCTTGCATCACTTGGCTTTCTTCGGCATTTCAGGAATGTCCGGCGGGTGATTGATCTTGACGATTTGGAAGATCGGAAGCTCGAGTATGACATCCGAAACTCACGCCATTCGGCAATTCGAAAATTATTGATGCGCATTGAAATGCTTCGTCTGCGACGCACAGAGCATCGGCTGCCGTCTGAGATGGAGGTCGTGGTTTGTTCCGAGCTCGATCGCAAGGTCTTCCCTATGACCGATCGCGTATCGGCGATCCCCAACGGTGTGGAATTGCCGAGCTTGGTGCCCTCGGATCCGGTGAACGGTCCTCCGACTCTGATATTTGTCGGCTCGATGAGTTACGGCCCCAACGTGGACGCCGTACTCTATTTTTGCCGGGAAGTACTTCCGAGAATTAAGGCGCAGGCTCCGGAAGCGAGATTCTTGATTGTCGGCCGGGAGCCTTCTCAAGAGGTCCGCCGCCTCGACGACGGCTCGAACGTGATCGTGAAAGTTCCCGCGCCTCATGAGTCGCTGGCAGGCTACTGGGCGCAGGCTCACGTTGCCGTGGTACCGATACGCGTTGGTGGAGGAACGCGCATAAAAATACTCGAAGCTATGGCGCACGGGCGCCCCGTCGTTTCGACATCCATCGGCGCGGAGGGAATTGAAGTCGCCGATCGGAATAACATCCTGCTTGCCGATGAGCCTGCTCAGTTCGCGAGGCTTTGCCTGGATTTATTGCAGGATCTAAGTCTCCGAAGTCAAATCTCCACAAGTGGAAACGCTTTGGTAAGAAGCCGGTACGATTGGGATCGCATCGAGCACATCATTCAAACTGATCTACTACGAACATTCAGTTTCAATCAGTCAGCGCCTCGAATGATCGGGCAGTAGAACATCTGCAAATACTCGTCCACATTCACTCACAGAAGCCTGGCTGCGAGTTTTTGTGCAGGTCAGGGCCACCGAACGTCGATTGGCGACGGGAATTCGCTAGGCAAAGCAATGATGTTTTCGAACTCAGGTTCCGTTTCCTGCTGTTTGTATCTCTCTAGCCCACTTGGGCCTAGGGTATAAAGAGAGAAGTCCCGATTTCCGAACCACTTTGTGACGTCGGCGGTATTCCGCCCGAAGACTCTTAAATTCACGGGTGACAGTTCCATCGCAATCGCCGGACGCCATCGCTCAATTGTTTGCTCCGCGCCTTCGAGGGCGTCGCACTCTGCGCCTTCGACGTCGATCTTGATGAGGCAAATGTTTTGTACGTTGTGATCCTTGACGTAGCTGTCCAATCGCACGCATTCCACCGTGATCTCTTCTCCCGTGGAATAACTTTGAGGACGCAGAGAACTGTTACCAATGTTTGTGGGTGCTGCCGGGTAGAACGGAACTCTGCCTGCGGTAGCTGATACCGCCGCGCGGTTCGCAGTGACACGCGTAAGGCGGTTTTGCGCGATGTTAGCCTGCAAGAGCTGAAACGTTTTTTCATCCGGTTCGAAGCAGTGAACATCCAATCCGGTTCCTGCTGCAATCAACGAGTATTGGCCGATATGGGCTCCTATATCTATGAATGTCTGGCCCGGCTTCATGAAGTACCTGCATGCGGCGACAGTTTCTGGTTCATAGTAGCCAGACCTCAGAATCTCTCCTCCTACGCTATCTGTCCAAACAACCGTAACAGCCATCCCATTGCCGAGGCGTGTGTCAATTAACACCCTACAGCCGATATCTCTTGAAAGCTGGCGAACCCGAGCAAACCGGTTAGCATGAGGAACAACTCGGGCAAGCGCGCGAAGACTGGCACACGACAACCGAGGCACAGAACAAACCGATCGATAGATAGTCTTTTTGAATGACACAATCGCTCCGTGTTTATATGCGGTTACAGATGATCTGTTTGTTCATCGCTTTGGCACAGCTTTACCGATCCAGAGGCTATTGGCCTGTTTGACGGTGTCGATGAAGTTGCCGTAGTTCTTTTCTTCTCCACCAGTGGCGTAGCCCCATGGGTCGACCCGCTTGGGCATGGCCGCGGACTTTCCGTCATAGGGATTGTC